>CALMKG010000313.1 GCA_937867175.1 uncultured Propionibacterium sp.
GGAGATGTCCTTTCCCTCGCAGTCTTGGACATCGAGGATTGGCCTCAGAGCGGTCGAGACACGGTCGCGTTTATCCTCATCGGTTTGGGCAAGGCGGTTCTGGAGGGGTACAGCACGGCGACTGAACCGCTCCCCGTGCTCGATCAGCCGTCACCCACCCATCCTCCCTCCCGGGTCCATCACGAAGCCAACACCCAGGATGCGCTCGAACCGGCTGCGTCTGCTTCCGCGCCGATTGCCCCTGAGTCGATGCACGGTGGACTTCTCGACCTCGTCTCGTCAATCGAGAGTCTGGCGAAGTGGTACGCCGTGATGGGCCTATCGCAGATGCCGGTGATAGATCCTCCGCCAGCATGGGCTCCCGACCAAGTGGTTGACGCCCGTAGCACCGTCGCCGCAGCCACGGCATCGATGCTGGTACCGCCACAAGGGAGCTTGGGCGAGCTTCTTTCCGCTGCGATGTCCACGCTCGAGGACCGACAACTCGACATTTTCCGTAGGCGTGTCTTCGCAGACGAGCCCGAAACCCTCGACACGATCGGCACCGACTTGGGGGTCACCCGGGAACGCATACGACAGCTTGAGGCCAAGGCGATCTCCTCAACCTTGGACTCGATCTCGATTGACCCGATGCTGGCAGGTGCCCGTGATGCCGTGCGCCGATTGATGGAGCCGCTCATCGATCTCAGCTCTGCCATCGATGTCCTTCCCGTCCTTGGGACGGAGGTCGAGGCCGTGTCCCAGCCTGTGTGGCGCGTCTTCGATCGCTTGGACGATGCGTATGAGATCGAAGACGGATGGTGCGCCACCCCGAACATTGCGGGGGCACGCAACTCGACCAACGATTTCCTCACCCGTCGCGCTGACGAGTACGGGGTGGTGGAGTTCGACCGAGTCGACAGTCCCGAATCACCGCTGAGCGCACTCGGTTCGGAGGCTGCGCGGGAATGGCTGATCGGCTGCGGTTACCAACTGTACGGCGACAAGGTCCTGCTGAGAACGCGATCGATCGGTGACCACGCGGCCGCGATCCTCTCGATCCGGGACTCCGTCCTGTCGTCGGAGGAGATTCTGGCTGATCTGGGGACCGAGCACTCGCTCCGCTACCTGCGAAACGTGCTGAATTCGGACGACCGATTCGTGAGTGTCGGCCGTGACCGATGGGCGCTGGCGGAATGGGATCTCCCCGAGTACGGCAGCATCCGTTCGCAGATCTTCGACGAACTCGACCGTTCGGTCGATGGTTCGATCGACGTGGAGCACCTCGTCAGGCGAGTCGCAGCGGCGTTCAACGTGTCACCCGTTAGCGTGCGCGCGTACGCGAATGCGCTGCCGTTCGAGACTGTGGGAGGACGCGTGCGAGTCGCGCGAACGGACTACGTTCCGAGCCGGCCTCCTGAACTCACGTCTCGGCTCTACAAGAGCGATAGGGGTTGGCGCCTTCGCATCCGCGTCAACAGGGAACACCTGCGCGGAAGCGGCTTCCCCGCTCCCATGAGTCTCACCGTCATCCTCGGCCTCAATTTCGGGGAGGCCAGGATTCTGAGCTCTCCGGTCGGGGAGTACGCCGTCTACTGGCGCGGCCTGCAACCCGCCTTCGGAAGTATCAGGAACCTGCTGCTCCACCACGGGATCAGAGTCGACGAGGAGGTATTCCTGGTGATCGGAGATGACGGAAGGTTCGATGTGAGCCCAGTGCCACCACCGACGGGAGATCCGCTGCGGGATGCCCTCCGTCTGGTCGGTGTCGGAGAGCCGTCGGAGAACTCTGACCCAATCGAGATGCTGGCGAATGCGATAGGTCTGCCGGGTGACCATCACACCGTGGGCAACGTTCTTGACAGGCTCGAGGAGCGCGGGGATGCCGACATCACAGCACTCCTGTCACGTGCAAGCGATCGTGGATCTGTGTAGATGCAGTCAACCGACGATATCGCTGCGGTGGCTGCGAAGCATGGCACCACCGAGTACCACCTGCGGCAGCTGTTCTCCTCTCTGGCGGGCATGCCGCTCTCGGAGTACAGCCACTGCCGGCACCCAAGAGGGACGCCCACCGCCCGTGGGACACCGCTCACGCGCAGCGGACGACCGCGAAGAGCTCGTCACGATCCCTCACGGCCGGTCCACAGAGGATCGGGACTGCCGGACCTCGAACTCAATCTGGGCGGTGGGCTCAATGCT
>CALMKG010000314.1 GCA_937867175.1 uncultured Propionibacterium sp.
GCGTACCCAGCTATCTGGGCAGCTCGGCGTCCTTCGTGGGCGTGGCGACCGCGATCTACGCCCAAGGCGGCAAACCCGACTCGGTCACCGGCGCGATGTTCTGGTGTGGTCTCGGCCTGTTCATCGTCGGGCTGATCATCCACTTCATGGGGTCGGGCATCATCCACAAGGCGCTGCCGCCGGCGGTCACGGGCGCCGTGGTCATGCTGATCGGTTTCAACCTGGCCCCGGTCGTCGCCCGGACCTACTGGCCGCAGGACCAGTGGATCGCCGCGATCGTCATGGTCATCGTGATCTGCCTGTCGGTGGGATTGCGCGGCTTCGCCGGACGCATCGCCATCTTCTTGTCGCTGATCATCGGCTATGTGCTCAGCTGGCTGGCCGACCTGACCCTCGGGCCGAAGTCGACCATCGCGTCCGACGGCACCGTCACCGAGGCCTTCCGCGTCGATTGGACGAAGGTGGCCAACGCCGACTGGTTCGGACTGCCTCCGGTGACCGACCTCGCCAACTGGAAGTTGGGGAACCCCAACAATGTCGTCGGCTTCCACCTGCCCAACTTCAACTTCGCGTTCGCGCTGATCGCCCTGCCTGTGGTGATCGCGCTGATCGCCGAGAACACCGGCCACGTCAAGGCGGTCGCCGAGATGACCGGCACCAACCTCGATGCCTACATGGGACGTGCGCTCGGGGCCGACGGCCTGACCTCGATGATGGCGACCTTCGTCGGTGCGGGTCCGACCACCACCTACGCCGAGAACATCGGCGTGATGGCGGCCACCCGCGTCTACTCGACGGCGGCCTATGCGGTGGCATCGGTGGTGGCGATCCTGTTCGGATTCTCACCCAAGTTCGGCGCGGTCATCTCGGCCACCCCGGGCGGTGTGCTCGGCGGCATCACCGTGGTGCTGTACGGCATGATCGGCCTGCTCGGCGCGAAGATCTGGAAAGAGAACAACGTCGATTTCGGCAATCCCCTCAACCTGGTGCCGCTGGCGGCGGGCATCATCATCGGCATCGGTGACGTCACCTTGCAGTTCACTGACGACTTCTCGCTGGGCGGCATCGCGCTGGGCACCATCGTCACCATCGCGATGTATCACATCGCCAAGGCGCTCGCGCCGAAGGAGATGGTCGATGCTGCCGAAGGTGCCACTTTGATCGTGGACGCCCCCGGCGCGTACGAGTCGGGACAGATCCCCGCGGTCGGCGGCAAGGGCGCGAAAAAGTAGCCCCTGGCCTCAACGCAAGATCGAGACCTGAGCGGTCCTTCAGCGGTCCTGCCCCCTCCCACGGGGCGGGGCCGCGTGCTTTCTGGTTACAATCACGCAGGTGAGCAAACGTCAGCGCGCAGTCAGCCTGCCAATCGTGGGGTTGATCGTCCTTGCCGTGATCACCGCCATCGTGTCGATCGTCGCATTGCTCCAATACCGCCCCGGAACACAAACCGCCATCCCACCGGCATCGTCAGCCACGCAGACCCCGCAGCAAACCGACGAAACCCCGACGCCCTCTGAACCCGCGACACCGGAGCCCACCCCGGCGACTGCGCTCGATCACTTCGCAACCGCTTTCGCACAAGGTCATTCGGTGCTCGTCTTCGGTGATGGCACCGGCAACGAGGACGACGAATGGGTCTCGATCTGGGCGCGCGACCACATTGCCCACGCTCGCGCTACCGAGTACGTGCTGTGGGACCGTGACGCGGCCGTGTGGGGCGCACCGCTGGCGCTGAGTTCCGCCGGCCAACCGATGACCGTGTGGAATGCGAGCATCCGCAGCCCGCAACTCGACTACGAGACGACCCGGGTGGCGCAGGCCTGGCAGAACGTGGACGCCGTGTTGCTCAGCTACGGGCATGTGCAGACCGCCGATGTCATCGCCGCCGACATGCAGGCGATCCTGGATGCGGTGCGTCTGCAGTCACCGACCGTTCCGGTCGCCGTGATCTTGCAGAACCCCGATCCCACGGCCAGCGCCGACCAGCAGCAGGCCACTGTCGCCGCGATCGCCGCCTGGGCACAGGCTCAGAGCCTGGCGACCATCGACGTGTACGCGGGATTCCCGCAGAACCAGGCCGAGCGGGATGCTCTGGTCGAACTGGATGGCAGCCCCAATGAGCAGGGCTCCCAGTTGTTCGCCAGGATCGTGGCGGACGCCCTTCCATTGGCCTGAGGCTGGCGTTTCCGCCCGCCTGAGGCTGACTTTCGGCCGCCTGAGCGCGTTGTTTTCTGGTATCGGGGTGCACCTCACGCTCGTCATCGGCGCTGAGCGTGCCTAATCTTCTTCAGTTCGGGCCTCCTGGCTGCCCGCCCACGCTCAGCACCCATCCGGGGGCGCCATTTGGAGAGCAGGTGAAGAAGATGAGGCACGCTGCCCAGCCCCAACTCCCGGGGCCCAGCAGGCTGGAGCCCCGTCGTCGGGGTATCCGGCATCACCGGGTCGGCTGATCGCTTCCAGATGCTGCGATCACTTCGGGCGCACTCCATTCGAGGAGCCTGACGACTGGCACAGGCGCCAAGGCACCCGGAAGCACATCTAGACTGATGCCATGAGTGTTTCGGGGGCTGCGCTGACTACCCCATTCGGCGCATCCGGAACCGCCATTCACGGTCTCGGCGGCTGCGTGCGCGTATTGTCCGACGGCCCCGACAGCAAGCAGCGGATGGCGACGCTGCGGCAACTATGGGCGCGCTGCCTGCAGCCTGAATCGTGCAACCAGGAGGCTCCCGTCATCAGTCTCGGGGCGATTCCCGATGATGGGCCGACCTTCTGGGAGCGCACCACCCAGCAGATCACCGCCGAGCTGATCGGCCAGCAGGCCGGCAAGCTGCTGATGCTTCACGCCGGCGGCCTGTGCAATCCCGAGACCGGCGCCAGCGTCGTCTACGTGGCGCCGAGTCGTACCGGCAAGCCCACACTCACCTTGTCGCTGAGCGGCCGGTTCGGCTACTTATCCGATGAGACGATCGCCTTGGACGAGCAGCTCCACATCCTCGGCTAGCCGAAAGCCCGGCGTCATCACCAAATCTGAGCTAATCAGACCGGGGCCTCATCGCCCCTACGCACCAACTCAGTGAACAGCGTCCACGATCACGTCCACCGCATCGCGGATCATCACGAACGAGGACGTAAATACCTCGGGCCCACGCCGGAAGGGGTCCGGCACGTCATCGTCGACCACACCATCGGCTCCCAGCATCCGCCGCGGAGCCGCTTGTTGCACCATTTCCCGGAGACGATCCGAAACGGACTCCGTGGT
>CALMKG010000315.1 GCA_937867175.1 uncultured Propionibacterium sp.
ATCACGAGGACGCGGTCTTCGAGGCTGCCACCCGATGGCTGCGTGCGCTGCTGGTTCCTCCGGTGTCGCCTGCCTCGAAGGTGCTGGAGCCCTTGGTTCAAGCGCCCAAGAAGCGGCGGGCCTGGTGGCAACGGACCTGGCGAGACGTCGAAGTGACCGGCAATGCCACCGCGCTCCCCCTTGTGGCGAGCCGTGACGACGAGTTCGTGCGTCGAGCCCGGCAAGACCTCGAAGTGGCGCTGGACGGCGCCCTGGAGTCGCGCTTGCTGCATGTCTGTGGCGTCTTCGGGTTGAGCGAGTTCGAGCGGGACATCTTGATACTGCTTCTCCTGCACGCAATCAACACCGAGATCGCACGCCTGTGTTCGGCAATGCCGGAGAGTGATCTGGGACGCCCGACCTTCGCGCTGGCGCTGGGCCTCGCTGAGGACCCTGTCTGGGAGGTGCTTGATGCCGCAGAACAGCACCGGCTGACCCGGCTGACGGCACGTCCGACCTGGGCAGCGCTGAGCCCGGAGCGTCCGCTGCGGCACTGGCGCCTGGTGGAGATCACCCAGCCCGCCGGCCAGCCGCTGGTGACCAGTCCGCTGCGGCTGGACGAACGCATCGTGAACTACCTGATGGGGATCGATTACCTGGACGACCGGATCGCGCCGCTGTGCCAACGCCAGCTCTTCGCAGCCGGGCGCGATGTGCTCACGAGCTCCCAGGACGCCGCCATTGCGCGCGGGCACCGGACCGCTCAGGAGCAGTTGGGCGCAGTCGACCGGTCCGTGGTCCAGCTCGTGGGTAGCGACGCTTTCACTCGAAGGCTGTTCGCGGCTCATTTCGCCGAAGGATGGGGACTCGACCTCTACCGCGTCCCGCTGGACGTGTTGAGCGAAGCGAACGTGGCACACGACTTCGCTCGCCTCTGGAACCGCGAATGCCGCCTTCAGGACCTCGCGTTGGTCGTCGAGGTTCCGGACGCTTCCGCGCTTTCCCAGCATCTGCTGACCCGTGTCTTGGCGGTCTTGGATGGGCTGGTCGTCGTGGACGCACCGGAGCCGTTGCGGGCAGCGCTCCCCTCGGTCCTGCTTGATGTCACCCGTCCGACGCACAGTGAGCAACTGGCGCTGTGGATCGAGGCGCTGGAGGGCGGGGATGAGCAGTGGGCCGAGCGGCTGGCCGGCCAGTTCGACCTGAACGCCGGGGAGATCGGTTCCGCGCTCACCGGGACCCCGTCCAGCGGACCCGCCCAATGGCACCACTTCCGCACCCGTGGCCGGGTTCAGTTGGCCGACTTGGCCCAGCGGACCGTGTCCAGTACGGGTCTGGACGACGTCTTCCTGCCTGCCGAAGACAAGCGGATGCTGGAGCAGATCCGCGACCAGGCCCGGCATCGTGCAACCGTCTATGACCGTTACGGCTTCCGGCGGCAGCTGGCCCGTGGGCTCGGTATCACTGCCTTGTTCACCGGGGAAAGCGGCACGGGCAAGACGATGGCCGCTGAAGCCCTCGCCGGCGAACTTGAACTCGACCTCTACCGGATCGACCTGTCCGGGGTGGTCAGCAAGTACATCGGCGAGACCGAGAAGAACCTGAAGCGCGTCTTCGACGCGGCCGAGCAAAGCGGCGCTGTGCTGTTGTTCGACGAGGCCGACGCGATCTTCGGCAAGCGCAGCGAGGTGCAGGACAGCCACGACCGCTACGCCAACATCGAGGTGAGCTACCTCCTGCAGAGGATGGAAGCGTACGAAGGACTCGCGATCCTCACCACGAACATGAAGAACGCCCTCGACCAAGCCTTCCTTCGTCGTTTGCGCTTCATCGTCTCCTTCCCGTTCCCCGGCCCGGTCGAAAGGCGCAAGATCTGGGTGGGGACCTTCTCCGGTCTCGACGAACCAGCGCGACAGCGGCTCGGCATCGATTCGCTGGACTTCGACGCCTTGGCCAAGCCCGGCATCACCGGTGGTCAGATCCGCAACATCGCAGTCAACGCGGCATTCCTCGCAGCGGCTCGCGACGGCGTCCTCACGATGACCCTGCTGGCCGATGCGGCCCGCGATGAACTGCGCAAGAGCGGACGCCCCTTCGTGGCAGCGGACTTCGCCGCTTGGACGAATCCCCAGCCCCGCCGCAATCTGCCGGAAACCGAGGAGGCGAGATGAGACCCGACATCCATCTCCAGATCGACCGCCTGGTGCTCGACGGTCTACCCATCGACGGGATCGATCCCGGCGCGTTGGCCGAGGACGTCCGAGCAGCTCTGCAGGGGTTGTTGGCAGACCAGGGCATCCACGAAGGGCTCGCGTCCGGCGGCGCCCGGAACGCCATTCGCGGCGGGACGATCCAGCACCCTGAGCCGTCCGTCCAGGGGCTAGGCCGCCAGATCGCCCAAGCGATCCACGCGGGTCTGACCGGCAACGGAGGAAGCGGCCGTCGTGACGCGATGGAAGGTGCCGACACCCAAGGGGGTCGACGGCGATGACGCATCGGGAGGCAGTTGCCGAGAGATCCGCCCGATCTCGGCTGAGGGACACATCCGTGAATCCCCTGCGCAGGCTCCCCGGTGAGCGGGCAGCCGTCGCCGCGGGTCTGCCGCCCATGGCGCAGCAAGTGCTGAGCTCCTCTGGACAACCACTGGACGCGGGGACCCGTGCCGCCATGGAACTGCGCTTCGGCCATGACTTCCGACACGTTCGAGTGCATTCCGATGCTCGCGCCGCATCCTCCGCCCAGTCGGTCATGGCCGCAGCCTGGACGGTCGGCAACCACATCGCATTCGCGTCCGGCCGTTTCGCGCCGGGAACGTCCAGTGGCAGACACCTGTTGGCGCACGAACTTGCGCATGTGGTGCAGCAAACCGGACCCGCCGACGATCTTGCAGTCGACCAGCGTACGGCGGAGCGGGAGGCGGACATGGCCGCAGTGCGGCCGTCCGCCGTGGTGCAGTCGACACCGCTTCGGATGGCCCTGGAGAGATCGGCGGCCGCCCCGGGGTTCGCAGGTGAGACGGCGGCCATGGAAGCCAGGGTCGAACAGCTCATCTCCTCGCTGCCTGCGAGCACTCAACAGCAGATCCGCGGGCGAGACACCTTGGTGGTCGGGTTAGTGCAGGAGCAGGGAAGCAGCTTCCGCACGCTCGTCTACACGGTGGCGGGGAACCGCACCTATCCCGGCCTTGAGGACGCAGCGACCAGGTTGGGCATCACTCGCTGGACGGCGACCCCTCGGGCGACAGGGCGCGGCCCGGTCGGCGCCCCCGGGGACGCCGAGCAGATCCTGTTCGAAGCAGCCGAAACGAACAGCTTTCGCGTCCGTGCACTGGCTGCCTCACGCGACTTCTGCGCCGACTGCGCCGAGGCGATCCGAGCTGAGCTGGGGCCGGGTAGGCCTCGTGTCTCCCCGCAGGGAGGCGGGCAACAGGGCGGAGGGAGCCGCCGAGGTAGCGCCAGAGTCCCCTCACCCGGAGAACTCGTCGGTGAACCAGCACGGAGCCGGGCGACCGGAGCCGTTGCAGGGGCGGCGCTCATGATTCACCAAGCGCAGGTGTCCTACCTCCAGCGGGCGGAGTATCAAAGGGCAGTGGAGGCGATCGAAGCGCTGCGCCCTCGGATCGATCGGTATCGTGAGGCGGGCAACTGGGTGGCCATCATCGTCGTCGTTTCGGCGCCCGCGTCGGTGGACCTGCTGCGCGGGGTGTTCACCGAACAGAGTCAGATCATCCGGTTCTCGCACATCAGCTTGACCTACGGAATCACCCGTGCCGAGGCGATCAACCCGCCCCCGCGGATGGAGGCTGCTCCTCCTGGCCGACCCTCAACCAGATTCCCGGATCCGGGACCGAACCGCCGCTTCCGGAGCCAGATCGCCGAGGTGCTTCCGCCCTTTGAGCGGCAGCCGCCTCCGGCGCCAACTGGGCGGATCAGACTCGCCCATACCGAACTCGTCCACCGCTACGCACTGGCTTTGCTGGCCATCCGGCGCAGTCCATCAGCAGCTCGCGCGCAGCCTTCGATCGTCAGTTCGCAATTCGTTCCGTTCGACCTTGACAACCAGAGCGTGCAGGCGGACCTGCGAGCGCTAGTGGCCGCGGTGCCGCCGACCGAGGAGGAGTTGCTCGTGCTGACCATTGCGCTCGGTCCTTGGCTGACCCAGCAGAGGGTGGGACCTCAATGAACGCAGCCATGACAGTAAACCTGCACCCGAAAGGAGCACCGCGGTGACGCCGACGTTCCCACAAATCTCGCCGCGCATCCTCAAGGGTGGCATCGCCCTCGTCGATGCCGTCACCGGCCGCGTCTCCCGGATCATCGCGCTCCAATACAACCCGGAGACGCTGAGCCGGACGCTCCAGGTGCAGGCCGTCGGTACTGAAGGCGGTGACCGGTCACAGGCGCTGCGCCTGAAGGGTCCCCCGATCGAGAGCTACAAGCTGGACGCCGAGATCGATGCCGTCGACCAGCTCGACGATGGGGTCGCCTTGGTCCAGGAGGTCGGGATCCTCCCCCAGCTGGCTTCGCTGGAGCTGTTGGTCTACCCAACCAGCGCCCAGCTACGTGACCATCATGCGGCGGCCGGCCGGGGTGAGCTCCAGATCGCGCCGATGGAATCGGCCCTGAGCCTGTTCATCTGGAGCGCCAGCCGGGTCGTCCCGGTGCGCGTCACCGACTTCACCATCAATGAGGAGTTCTTCGACACCAGGCTCAACCCGATCCGGGCCAAGGTCAGCCTCGGCATGCGAGTACTCAGCGTGACCGACCTCGGCTTCGACCACCGTGGCGGATCGCTCTACCTGCGTTACCAGAAGGAGAAGGAACGGCTCGCCCGGCTGCTCCCGAACGATTCGAGCGCGGTCCTCGGCCTGAGGGAGGTGCCGACATGATGGAGAACGACGCCCAGGAGCGGCTACGGGCACTGTTGGAGCCGCTGCCCATCGACGACACACTCTTTCCTCCCACCAGTCGTTACCACGGCATCGGTACGGCGGTCTGGGATCCGGACGGCGACCGGCCCGTGCGCTACCTCCTGCGCCGGCTCGTGCCGCAGCCCGACCACCTGGCCGACATCAGCGTCCACGTGGTGGTGGACCGCGAGCGACCGGACCAGGTCGCGTTCGAGGAGTACGGCGACCCGGAGTTCTTCTGGCGGCTATGCGACGGCAACCGGGTGGTCTTCCCGGACGAGTTGGTTGCAGAGCTGGGCCGGCGGATCCGTGTCACCGGGCCGAAGATTTCGGGGGGAGGCGCCCCATGAGACGAGGTGTCAGCCTGTCCCTGTACGTGGGGCCGGCGATCCCACTTCCCGCTCCGCGATTCCTGATCGACGCGCTCACCGAGGTGACGGTCACGGCCGGCTCCGGGGAAACCGATGGCTTCGAGCTCAAGTTCGCCATGTCCAATGACTCCACCTTGTTACAGTCCGTCTTCCTGCTGAGCGGCGGCGCGGCCCCCAAGTGGATCCGCGTGGTCATCGCGGTGAACATCAACGGATCTACCGATGTTCTCATGGACGGCATGGTCACCCAGACCCAGGTCGCGCCGGATACCGGCGGGGGGCCGACCCTGTTGGTGGTGAAGGGACGCGACATCAGCGAGGTGATGGACAGCGTCGACTTCAGTGGGCTGATTCCCTACCCCGCCCTGCCCCTCGAAGGCCGGGTCGCGCTCATCCTCACCAAGTACTTGGTCTTCGGCATCGTCCCGGCCATCATCCCCACACCGACGGTCGACATCAACAACCCCCTGACCAGGATCGACCAGCACTGGGGCACAGACCTGGTCTATCTGCGCGAACTCGCCGCCAGCGTCGGCTACACCTTCTACATCGAACCGGGCCCGGTTGCGGGCGCCAGCATCGCCTACTGGGGACCGGTCCTGCGGGTGGGTGCCGTCCAGAAGCCGCTCAACGTGGACATGGATGTCGAAACGAACGTGCAGTCGGTCAGCTGCACCTTCGACGCCGACTCCGCCGCGATGCCCATCGTCCTGGTGGAGAATCCCATCACCCGCATCCCCGCGATCCCGATCCCGGTGGGCTTGGTCAACCCACTCGATCCGCCGCTGGGATTGGTCCCACCGATCCCCAAGTCGTTCCCCATCGTGGCAGACAGCGCGAAGAAGAGCTTCCCACGAGCCCTGATGTGGGCCTGGGCTGATCAAGCGGCCAGCAACCGGGCGGTGCGAGCCCAGGGGACCATCGACACCCTCCGCTACGGTGAAGCGCTCAAGCCCCGGCGGCTGGTCGGTCTGCGCGGTGTGGGCACCGCTTTTGATGGCCTGTACTTCACCGAGCAGGTGACGAGCACGATGAAACGCGGTGAGTTCACCCAGAACTTCACGCTGGTCCGAAACGGATTGATCTCCACGCTAGGAAGGATCCCGACATGACGGTGCGAACTGCGTCCGGAACGACCGCGAGGGCACAACAGGGCAGGCGACAGTACCTGGGCAAGTACCGGGGCACCGTGCTGCAGAATGTCGACCCGTTGGGCATCGGCCGTATCCAGGTCCAGGTGGTCGGAGTGTTCACCCTCGCCTCCAGTTGGGCGATGCCGAGCTTCCCGGTCGCCGGGATCCAGACCGGGATGGTCGCGGTACCGATGATCGGTTCTGGCGTCTGGGTCGAGTTCGAGCAGGGCGACCCGGATTTCCCGATCTGGACCGGCTGCTACTACAGCACCCGGGCGGAGGTCCCGCCGATGGTGCAGCTCATCCAGCCGCCGATCCCCGCGATGACCATGCAGACCCCGCTCCAGAACACCATCCAGGTCAGTGACGCGCCGCCCTCTCCGGTCAGCGGGGGGATCATTCTGCGCAGCACGACCGGAGCAGCGATCGTCGTCAACGACTCCGGGGTCTACATCTCGGACGGCAAGGGCGCAATGATCACCATGACCGGCGGTGTGGTGACCGTGAACATGGGCGCACTCATCGTCAAGTGAGGCGATAGATCACCCGGGAAAGGAGCGGCAACATGCCAGGATTCCTGCTTCACCTCGGCGCCACCGTCCAATGCCAGCACGTCGCCCCGGCTACGGCCGTGACCGGCAACGTCCGGGTATTCGTCAACGGGGCTCCCGCGGCCACGGCCACCGATGTCTTCACCGTCGTGGGCTGCCCATTCACGGTGGGGCCGAAGTATCAGCCGTGCACCACTATTCGCTGGGCCCCGGCAGGCCGCGTCTTCATCAACGGCCAGCCTGCCGTGGTTCAGTTGCCCGGCCCGGGCCAGGGCATCTGCCAAAGCGCTGAGCAGTTGCCCCAAGGACTGCCGATCATTGGCGCCGTCCAGTCTCGCGTCACCGGAATGTGAGGCCACCATGCGCATCGATTTCCCTTGGCGCTTCGACAACCGGGGCCGGACCGCAGTCACCTCGGACGAAGACCACATCGCCGACATGCTGGAACTTCTCGTCTTCACCGATCCCGGCGAGCGGGTGAA
>CALMKG010000316.1 GCA_937867175.1 uncultured Propionibacterium sp.
CCGAGTTGAACGAACGACTCAATCCCGCGTCCTGAACAGGCCACCGAGTTCCTCGCACCCAACCCCACCCGCAGGCGCGAGACCGGCTAGATCGCCAGATCCCGGGCGGCGTGGAAACGATAGGTCGCGAAGATCGCCACGGCGATGATCAGCACCGCCAACCCGGTGTAGACCGGGTCGAGCCTGTCTGCCTCCATGAGCACCGCTGCATCGAAGTACATGAACGGGGACAAGAACCGCAGGACACCGAGGCGCTCGTTCAGGTTGACCAGGGAGTAGACCAAGAAGGTCATCAACATGACCGCCGTCGCGATGGAGGGGGCGGTCTTCGGCTTGCGCGCGGCGCCGGCCACCACGGCACCAATCGCGAAGAACATCAGTTGCAGGAAGAGCAGCGCCCCCATGAGGAGCCCCACCGCAGCGGTGTCGGCAGCAGTCCCGCCGTAGTAACGGATGAAGAGCACCGATGACAGCCAGGTCACGAGGTTCAGCAGCACCACGTTGACCAGGCCCGCGAGAAGCTTGCCCGTAAGCACCCTCTCTCGGGAGACCGGCTTGGCGTGCAGGAATTCCGAGGTCTTGTCGCTCTCCTCCTTCGAGATCAGCCTCGAACCGAGCAGCACGGCATGCACCGCCCCCATTACTGCGATGTACAAGAACATGACGCCGTAGAAGCCGCTCACAGTGGCAAGGTCGAACCCGTTGATGCCGAAGACCACCAAGAACGACCGGGGCAGTGTCCCGATGATCTGGAGGAACGATTGCCCCGCCTTCTCGTAGGTGGCGAATTTCGCCATGCTGGCACCGATCAGGGCGGTCATGCCGAGACACCATAGGATCAGCCCGGTGCGGTGGGCCTTCAGTTCACGCAAGAAGATGTTCATCGCAATCACCTAGGCTGGGGCCCGGACGTCCTTGCTGTTGTAGATGACGAAACTGAGCCCCACTGCCACTGCGACGAACCCCCCAAGCAGCGCGAGGGTCGTGCCCTCAAGGGCGCCGTGCGCGGTGATGTACTGCGGGTCGAAGAACTTGAACGGGGTCATGTAGCGGACGCCCTCGCTGGACACGACGTCGCCCACCATGGCGATCATGTAGAACGTAAACACGGTGGGCAGGGAGACGGCCACCGGCGACTTGACCTTCGGCAGCACCACCGCGAACAGGGCGCCAAGCGCGAGGAAAAACAACTGGACGAGGAGCAACGTCGAGGCCATCAGCAGGAAGGTCCCAGCAGAGAAGGGCTCCTTCGACAAGGCGCGGGCGGTGGCGTAGGCCACGATCGTGAAGACGACGTTCGTGGCCAGGAGCAACACCAGGGCGGCAGCGAGCTTCGCTGACACCACCCGGCCGCGGGTGATCGGTTTGGTCAGCAGGAAGTCCGCCGTCTTCCCGGAGATCTCCTTGGCGATGATCCCCGTGCCCAGGTTCATCGCCTGGATCGAGCCCGCCAGGATCACGAAGTTCATCAGATACCCGAAGAAGCCGAAGATGGTGAAGAAGTCGTCCGGCGAGAGATCCATGGCATCCAGCAGCGCCTTCGGGAACTGCTGGAGCACCTGGGTGGACAACTCCACGTCAGCGGTGAATGCCGGGTACATCGACATGAAGACGACTATCACCGCGCTGAGCGACGCTGCCCAGATGACGGTGGATTTGCGGTGGGCCTGCAGCTCCCGGACGAAGATGTTCACTGCGACTGCCTGGTGGCGTAGTAGTGCAGGAATATCTCTTCCAGGTCCGGTTCGCCCACTTGGAGGTCCACCAGGTCCTGCGCCGCCAACAGCCCGGTGATGTCGTTGATGCGACCGCGGTACAGGAATCTGACGGTGTGGTCCCCCACCGTGAGGTCGGTGACGCCGTCGACGGCGAAGCGCGCAGCGTCCGGCACGCTGGCGAGTTCCAGCGTGAACCGCTTGGTCTGCTTCTCAAGGAGTGCCTTGATCTCCTCGACCTCGACGATCGTGCCCTCCTTGATGATCGCCACCCGGTGGCAGAGCCGTTGCACCTCGCTGAGGATGTGCGAGGAGAAGAGGATGGTGGCGCCCTTGGCGTTCTCTTCCCGCAGCAGGTGGAAGAACCGCTGCTGGATGAGGGGGTCAAGCCCGCCCGTGGGCTCGTCGAGGACGATGAGCCTCGGCTGGTGGGCCAAACCTTGGATGATGCCCACCTTCTTCTTGTTGCCGTAGGACAGATCGTCGATCTTCTTCCTCAGGTCCAGGTCGAAGACCTCCGCGAGTTCATGGATGCGTGTCTCCGCGGCCTTGGCGTCCCCGGCATAGAAGGAAACGGAGTACCTGAGCAGGTCGATGGCCCGCATGTCGTCGTAGTAGAAGACTTCGGACGGCAGATACCCCACTTGCCGCCGAACCTCAGGGCCAAACCGAGTGATGTCCTTGCCGAAGATTGTGGCCGACCCGCTTGTGGGGTGGATGAGCCCGAGGAGGGTCCTGATCGTGGTGGACTTCCCTGCGCCGTTAGGGCCGATGAAGCCGTAGATCTCGCCGTCGAACACTGACATGTCCACGTCCACGATGCCTCGGGATTTGCCGTACGACTTCGTCAGCTTCCTGGTCTCGATGGCATTCATGGCCCGCTCCGTCCGGCACCGGCAACTGGTGACCGGCGGCGAGTCTACGCTCGTCACGATGGGGAATCTAGACGCCGACGACACTTCCGCACGGCCATCAGGGCGTCCATGGCCTAGCCTGTTTCGAAGTGAACGGTTGCGGCCTGGGCCCCAGTGCCGCCACGATGGGTGCTGGACGCGGTCCCGCGCGTCGGGCAGAAAGGTTGCCCATGGAAACCAAGAAGGCCTTCGTCAGGCGTCCGTCTGCCAGATTGGCGGAAGGACTGGTCACCCACATCGAACGACAACCTGTCGACTTTGAGTTGGCCCAGCAGCAGTGGCAGGCGTACGTGGACGCGTTGCACGCCGCCGGCTGGCAGACCATTGAGGTCGACCCGGCCCCAGACTGCCCGGATTCGGCGTTCGTGGAGGACACGATGGTGGTCTACGGATCCGTGGCGGTGATCGCACGTCCGGGCGCGGACGAACGCAAGCCCGAGACCGCCGCCGCTGAGGAGGCAGCCCGCAGGGTCGGCTATCAGATCCGCCACATTGAGGCTCCCGGCACCCTGGACGGCGGCGACGTGCTCAAGCACGGTGACAGGGTTTGGGTTGGCCAGGGGGGACGCACCAACGCCGAGGGGATCCGCCAACTGCGGGAGCATCTGGCCCCGTTGGGCGCCGACGTGATCGCGGTTCCGCTGAGCAAGGTGCTGCACCTCAAAAGCGCAGTCACCGCGCTGCCTGATGGGACGATCATCGGCTACGAACCCCTGGTGGACGACGTCGAGTCTTGGGGTGAGGACTTCCTCGGAATGCCTGAGGAGGCGGGCGCCCACGTGGTGATTCTCGCTCCGGACACGGTTCTGATGGCGAGTTCGGCGCCCGAGTCGGTCGCCAAGATGCAGGCTCGTGGCCTGAACGTGGTGCAGGTTGACATTTCCGAGTACGAGAAGCTCGAGGGCTGCGTCACCTGCCTCTCGGTACGGCTGCGGGGGTTGTGACCGCACACGCGAGCCGATCACCTACAATCCTGCCGCCACTTGCTGGTACCGCACGAGACGACCTGGTCACCGCGCTAGCGTGACCAAGACACATTCGCGGGGTTAGGACGTCTGCCAAGGTCGATTCCGGCCCGGCTCACTCACCTCAATACCGGTGACAGCCAGTGAGGAGCAAGTCATGGCATCGAATCCGCCTCCCCTGCAGCGCACGATGCGCCGTCGACACGTCAATCTGATCGCGATCGGCGGCGCCATCGGCACCGGGCTGTTCGTGGCGACCGGGGCGTCCATCAGCACGGCCGGCCCCGGTGGTGCGGTTCTCTCATATGCGGTGATCGGCCTGGCTATCTATTTCGTGATGAACGCCTTGGGTGAGATGGCCACGCACCTGCCGGTGCCGGGCGCCTTCCAAACCTATTCGGAGAAGTACGTGGACCCGGCGTTCGGGTTCATGATGGGTTGGACGTACTGGTACGCCTGTGCGATGACGATCGCAGTGGAGCTGGTGGCGACGTCGATCGTGATGAAGTTCTGGTTCCCGGATTCGTCCTCGGTCATGTGGAGCGCGCTGGCCTTGGCGATCCTGGTCGGGTTGAACCTGTTCTCGGCGAAGGTCTTCGGGGAGTCGGAGTTCTGGTTCGCCAGCATCAAGGTGGTCACGATCATCATCTTCCTGATCGTCGGTGTGGCGATGATCTTCGGCATCATGGGCGGTCAAGCGACTGGCTTCAGCAACTGGACGCGAGGCGAGGCCCCCTTCGTGGGTGGGGTGCTGGGCACGTTCAGCATCCTGATGGTGGCCGGCTTCTCATTCATCGGCACCGAGTCGGCCGCGGTGGCCGCCGGCGAGGTGGAGGATCCGAAGCATTCGATGCCGAAAGCGATCAATTCGGTGTTCTGGCGGATCCTGCTGTTCTACATCGGCGCGATCTTCGTCATTTCGACGCTGATTCCGTACACCGATCCGAACCTGCTCGCAGCGTCCGAGACCAACGTGGCAGCAAGTCCGTTCACGCTGGTCTTCGAGCGAGCCGGTCTGGCTGCGGCCGCATCGGTGATCAATGCGGTGATCCTGACATCGGTGCTTTCGGCTGGGAACTCGACGGTCTACATCGGCAGCCGGCTGCTGTATTCATTGGCCCACCATGGTCAGGCGCCGAAGGCCTTCGGCAAGGTGACGCGCCACGGCGTGCCAGTGGCAGGGGTCTTGTTCACCGCGTTGATCTCGTCCGTGGCGTTCATGACCAGTCAAGTGGGCGATTCCATCGTCTACACCTGGTTGTACAACGCCACCGGCCTCACCGGTCTGATCACCTGGCTGGGAACCTGTGTCGCGCACTTGAGATTCAGGGCGGCGATGAAAGCCCAAGGGGTGTCGCCGTCGACGTTGCCCTACCGGGCGAAGCTGTTCCCGTTCGGCACGATCTACGCACTGATCGTCTGCGCGACCGTCATCATCGGGCAAGGGGTCTTGGTCGTCACGAATGGGGCATTCAGCGTCCAGGGGCTGTTGGTGGCCTACATCGGGTTGCCGTTGGCGATCGGCCTGTACCTGATCTTCAAGCTCGTCAACAAGACCAAAGTGGTTCCCTTGACCACGATGGATCTGGCGGGTGCGGACGTCTGACCAGCCGCTCGGGTCGCGTCCGAAACATCCCAACCTGCTGTGCGAGACGCACGCCGCGGTGCTGCCGAATGTGCACGGCGGACGTCCGCGCGCAGCCGTGGGCCATACTTGGGGGCATGTCCTCCCAAGCGCGTCCGACCATGAAGGATGTGGCTGCCGCGTCCGGGGTGAGCTTCAAGACGGTCTCCCGGGTGATCAATCGCGAACCCGGGGTGGCACCCGAGACTGCCGAAGCGGTGCGAAAGGCTGCGGACGCGCTCGGCTACCAGGCTGATCTGCAGGCCCGCAGCTTGCGCCGCAGTGACCGCCGCTCGCAATCGATCGGGCTGATCGTATCCTCGGTGGCCAACCCGTTCGACGCCGAACTCCACGCCGCAATCGAGGAGGAAGTGTGGCGCTACCAGGCCGTCGTCCTGGCACTGAGTTCTGGCTATGATCCCGAAGTTGAGCAGGCCCGAGCACGTGCCCTGATGCGACGCCACGTGGACGGGTTGCTGGTCAGTCCGGTCGGCGATGACCAGTCTTGGCTGTTGAAGTTGGCTGGCGATCGTCCCGTCGTGTTCGTGGACCGCGAGCCCAAGCCGCTGCTGGGGGACGCGGTCTTGTCGGATCACCGGGCAGGCGCCCGGCGGGCCACCGAGCACCTGCTCGCTCACGGCCATCGCCGAGTGGCGCTGCTCACCGACGACCTGCGGATCCAGTCGGCTCGTGAGCGCCGGGACGGCTACCTGGAGGCACTGGCCGCGGCCGGAATCCCAGCCGACCCACGGCTGCTTGCGACGAACCTGTCTGGCACGGAGGCCGCGCGGCTGGCCTGCCACCAACTGCTCGCCGGCTCGAGCGCGCCGACCGCCATTTTCGCTGCCCAGAACCACCTGGCCGCCGGCGCCATGCGGGCAATTCACAGCCTCGACTTGTCTGATCGGGTGGGGCTGGTGGCCTTCGACGACCTGCCCTACGCCGACCTGTTCGCCACCCCGCTCACCGCGGTCACCCAGGACGCCGGGCGCATCGGACGCTTGGCGGCCCAGCGTCTGCTCGGACGCATTCAAGGCGAGATCTCCGGGCCCCCCGAGGTGACCATCGTGCCCACTGGCTTCACGGTGCGCGGCTCTGGCGAAGTCTCACCGCGTCCGTGATCCTGACAAGTTGGAGGCCGGCTGGGCAGCGGCTGCCCAGCCGGTCGGCCACGCGTGCGATCATGTGGTGAACGGCTAACCCACCGACACCACCCACGCCTGACGCCGACCCAAAACACCTCTGAAACTCCCAAGCCAACCGTATTGACAACGTTGTCATCCCGCGACTAGGATCTCCTCAAGTCAAACGAATCACCGTTGATGACGAAGCAGTTCTTCGGTGAATCCCCGACTGGCAAACGCAAGGACTGTGTGCCGTCCAACAAAGAAAGGGGCCATGATGGCCAACCTCAGGCAAACGCTGAAGAACACTGCATACTTGCAGAGTTCGCTGACGATTCTGCTGTTCTTCGCCTCGTGGGGCATCTGGTGGTCCTTCTTCGCCATCTGGCTGGAGAAGGTCATCGGTCTGCAGGGCGCGCAGATCGGCACCGTCTATTCGGTCAACTCGCTCGTGACCTTGATCTTGATGTTCTTCTACGGCACGATGCAGGACCGCCTCGGCATCAAGCGGCATCTCACGATCCTGGTCGGCATCATCGCCGCCTCGGTGGGGCCGTTCATGATCTTCGTCTACGAGCCACTGCTGAAGAACCAGTTCACCCTCGGCCTGATCCTCGGCGCGATCGTGCTGTCGGCCGGCTTCATGGCCGGCGTGGGTCTACTGGAGGCGATGGCCGAGCGGCTCAGCCGCCGCTACGGCTTCGAGTACGGACAGGCGCGCATGT
This sequence comes from uncultured Propionibacterium sp., assembly GCA_937867175.1. GTDB lineage: Bacteria > Actinomycetota > Actinomycetes > Propionibacteriales > Propionibacteriaceae > Brooklawnia. Next base: position 7,068 of record CALMKG010000316.1, read on the forward strand.
GGGGCTCCTTCGGGTACGCCATGGTCGCGCTGATGGCGGGCTTCCTGTTCACGATCAACCCGCATCTCAATTTCTTGGCCGGCACGGGCTTCGGCATCGCGCTGCTGCTGATCCAGCTCCTCTGGAAGTCGCCGAAGACCGCCGCCGACGGCTCGTCCGCCGCTGACACGACCCAACCCGGCCTGGCCGAGATGGTGGCACTACTCAAGATGCCCTCGCTGTGGCTGATCATCGTCTTCGTACTGTTCTCCTGGACCTTCTACACCGTCTTCGACCAGCAGATGTTCCCGCAGTTCTACACCAGCCTGTTCGAGACCCCCGAACGCGGGCAGCAGGTCTACGGCATCCTGAACTCGGTCCAGGTCTTCGCCGAAGCCGCGATGATGGGCGTCGTCCCGCTGATCATGCGCAAGGTCGGCGTCCGCACCACCCTGCTGATGGGCGTGACCGTGATGTTCCTGCGCATCACCGGCTGCGCGCTGCTCACCGACCCGATCGCGGTGTCGGCCGTCAAGATGCTGCACGCCCTCGAGGTGCCGCTGTTCATCCTGGCGATCTTCCGCTACTTCACCCTGCACTTCAATCCCCTGCTGTCGGCCACCTTGTACATGGTCGGTTTCCAGATCTCCGCGCAGATCGGCAATGTGATCATGTCCACCCCGCTGGGAGCGCTGCGCGACCAGATCGGCTACCAGCCCACCTTCCTGGTGATCGCCGGTACGGTGTTGGCAGCGGGCATCTACGCCTTCTTCACCCTCAAGAAGGACGATCAGGAAGTCCTGGGCGATCCATTCATCCGCAACTCGGTCAAGTCCGCAGCGTAGCGACAGGAGAGACTCATGAAGGAACAACTCGAACGCGCCGAGCAGGGAGTGGCCGCGCTGCTCGCCGAGCGCAACGAACGCTGGTACCCGACCTTCCACATCGCTGCGAAGGCAGGCTGGATCAACGACCCCAACGGTCTGTCGTACTTCAACGGGCGTTACCAGGTCTACTTCCAGCACCACCCCTTCGGCACCCAGTGGGGCCCCATGCACTGGGGACACGTCTCCAGCGAAGACCTGGTCACCTGGCGGCGTGAGCCGATCGCGATGGCGCCGAGCATCGAGGCCGATCGCGACGGCGTCTTCTCCGGATCGGCGGTCGTCGGCGACGACGGCAAGCTGTACGCCTACTACACCGGTCATCGCTGGCGCAACGGCATCAACGAGGACGAGGGCAACCTGCAGGTGCAGTGCCTGGCCACCTCGCAGGATGGCTTGACCTTCGAGAAGCAGGGCGTCCTGGTCGAGTGCCCCGAGGGTCTGCTGCACTTCCGCGACCCGAAGGTCTGGCGAATGGGCGACACCTGGTACATGGTCTTCGGCGCCTGCTCGGCCGACAAGCGCGGCCAGGTCTGGGGTTACACCTCTACCGACATGTTGAACTGGGAGTTCGACCGGGTCATCTTCCAAGACCCGAACCCGGACGCCTACATGCTCGAGTGTCCCGACATGTTCCCGCTCGGCGACAAGTGGGTCATCTTCTACTGCCCGATGGGCCCGAAGAAGAACGGCTACGAGGCCCGCAACGGCCACAATGCCGGCTACGTCGTCGGCACCTGGGCTCCCGGCGGGGTCTTCGAGCAGCTCACCGATTTCCGGCCGATCGACTGGGGCCACCAGTTCTATGCCCCGCAGACCTTCGAGTCACCCGACGGACGCCGGATCGCCTACGGCTGGCTGGGCTCATTCACCATTCCGGTGGCCACCCAGGAGGCCGACGGCTGGTGCGGCCAACTCACCGTCCCGCGCGAACTCAGCTTGGACGCGGACAACCACCTGTGGGCGCGTCCGATCGACGAACTCACCCGCCTGCGCACCGAAACGACGGACTTCGGCGCGTTCGAACTGGACGCCAACCAGGACAAGCTGCTCGTTGCCGACGGCCAGGCCGTCGAGATCGAGTTGGAGGTGGACCTCGCGGCCACCACGTCGGAGCGGGTGGGCCTCAACGTCCACAAGACCGCGGACGGTCGTGCCACCTTCGTCTGCTACGACGACCTTGCCGGGCGCGTCACCATCGACCGGCGCGACACCGGCCATGGTGATCGCGGCTACCGCAGCGCGCCCTACAGCGGCGGTGATATCCTCAAGCTGCGCGTGCTGGTGGACCGCGGTTCGGTCGAGGTCTTCGTCAACGACGGCGAGGAGACGCTCACGTCGTTCAGCTTCCCCTGTGAGGGCGCCCGTGCGGTCGAGCTCACCTCGGAGTCGGGCACAATCGCGGTGAACTCGCTCGTGGTGCACCAATTGGGCACGATCTGGGCTGAGCCCGATCGTTGATGGACCGGAACGGAGAAGTCATGAGC
>CALMKG010000317.1 GCA_937867175.1 uncultured Propionibacterium sp.
CCACAATCCTCATGCCCCCGCAGATGCGCGGGTTTATGTCCGTGACGAGGGGGTGGCCGTCCTCGCTGAGGATGAACTCAATCTCGCCGAACCCCGACCAGTCGAGGAGCTCGGCGATCCGCGTGCTGACCCGGTCGAGCTCGGCGAGCAGGGTGGGCTCGGCGCCAGATGGAACCAAGCGCAGCCGGCGCCATGGTGGGGATAGGTCCTCACGGACCTCACCCTTCCAGACTGGCGGGAAGCGGACTGTGCCGGCGCAATCTCGGTGGACTACCACCGAGTACTCGACCCCTTCAACCCACCGCTCCCAGTAGGTATCCGGTGGCCCCGGCTCGCCATTGGTATGCCACGTGATGTCGCGGCTCTGAGTGCTAGTGCGCCCCTTCCACAGCGCGCGCGTCCCAGGCGGCGGTGCGGTGTCGCCCGGCCCCCAATCGGGCACTGCGATGCCGGCAGCTACGAGAAGCTCCTTCTGCAGAACCTTGTCGAGTGCCGCAGCCGATGCCACTCCCGACTGTGCGACAACGGTGAGGCCACGGGCCCGCAACTCTTGGGCAAGTACCCAATCGCGAAGCAAGGAGTCGTGACCAGACATCAGACGCAGGGGCCGACCGGCGGCTCGGACGGTGAGTGCACTAGCGAGCGCGATGACGTCTTCAGATGTCGCAGCGTCCTCCCCGATGAAGACCACATCGTCCATCGTTCCACAGAATCTGTCGTACCACGCCATCACGCTGAGCGGGGCGACGACGGTAAGCATCGGGCTCATCGAACCCCCTCGACGAGCGGGCGCACGGCGCGCGCCACTGCTGCGCCAAGCGAGTGCGCGGCGGCTGGGTTGGCCTCGTGTAGCCAATTGGCCGGAAGGCTGAGCATCCTGTCGTGCAGTTCGGTGCTGTTAGGAAGGCGAACGTCGGGGGGTGCGGCGGCTCCAAGTGTCCCGAGTCGGTGCAGCAAGGGGCGCGTCGGTTCTGTGCTGAGCGGGCGCATCGCCCCCAACACCCGGTTGAGTGGCCGGGTTGACGGCGCGCCGGCAGGAACGTTGGCCGAATTGAGCGCTTTCAACACGTCACCGCGTGCCGCAGTGAGGAGTTGGCTGGGGAGCAAATAGACCAGGTCGAAGTGGCTGCGATTGACCCGTGGTGCCGGCGGGCGCAGCGGCACTAGTAGGCCAGCGAGGTAGTTATCGACAATGGCAACGTTTGTGCAGCGTTGTGCCGACAGTTCCTCAAGCCGGGTCAGGTGATCGAGAGCAAGAACGGCCGAAAGTGGGCTAAGGCGCAGATTTCCGCCGAGGGCGAACTCAGCATAGGGGCGCAACTCCGCAGTGAGAATGTCAGTGCGGGTGCGCGGTTTGAAGTGACCAGTCAATAGTGCGACGTCGCGCACCTTCGCATCGGCGGTGACCAAAAGCCCGCCGTGGCCGCCTGAGACCATCTTGCCGGCGCCGATGCTCCAGATAGCCGCCGCTCCGTGTTGCCCGACTGAGCGGCCGTCAACCGTGGATGCGTGCGCGTGCGAGCAGTCCTCAAGCAGCGCCACCCCGTGCCGATCGCAGACGGCTGCGACCGCGTCGAGGTCGACCGGATTGCCGAACAGGTGGGTAACCACGACGACCCGAGTGCGCTCAGTGATCGCAGCTTCGACAGCGGCAGGGTCGATCGAAGCGTCGGAAAGCCCGGAGTCGACGAGAACAGGCGTGGCGCCGATCCACAGCGCCGGTGACGCACTGGCTAGGAAGGTAAGGTTAGGGACTATAACCTCGTCGCCTGCACCAACCCCGAGTGCGCAGAGCGCGGCATACAGAGCGCTAGTACCTGAGTTGAATGACACAACGTATCGTCCCTCATGGTGCCGTGAGAACGCCTCCTCAAGCTCACGGACTGCGCCGCTGCCGGCATAGTCGAACACAGTCCCCGACTCAACCAACTCGGCGAGTCGCCCAGCGACACCAAGACCATAGACCGGCCACGGCGGGACGTCGGTGAAATGCATCAGTACCCCCGTTGAAGATCGATGAGGTTCGCCGGCTCGGCGCCTTCTCTGTGGCGCCCCAGTTCCGTGAGGAATAGTTCACGGGTACGTCGCTCCGTGGTCTCAGTGAAGGCTGATGCATGTGGGCTGACTAGAAGCCCCGGACAATTCCAGAGCTCGCTTTCGGCAGGCAGCGGCTCCTGGACCACAGTGTCAAGCACTGCTCCACTAAGTGTGCGCATCCGGAGCGCCGCGATGAGGTCTGTCTCGACGACGGTCTGACCGCGACCTACGTTGATCAGCCAGCCCGGCGACCCTAAGCGGGTCAGAACCGCCCGGTCTACGATCCCCTCGGTGTCAGGCGTCAACGGCAGACAGTTGACTAGAAAGGTAGCTTCGGGCAGGAGGTCTCGCCACGACCCGGCTGCTTCCACCACCTCTACTCCGTGGATCGCCTTGCCTGAACGTGATACCCCAACCACCCTCATCCCGAGGGCGTTGCAGAGTGCGGCTAGGTAACGACCGATGTCGCCAAGCCCGAGCACCATTACTGTTCGCCCGCGTAGGAGTAGGTCGTCCTGGTGCACAACCCAGCGCCGCTCTGCTGAGTCGAGCGCAGTCTTGTCGAGGCTTCGTGCGGTGAGCAGGAGTGCCCCAAGCGCCCATTCGGCAACTGCGGGAGTGTGCGCGCCGCGAGCATTGGAAAGGCGGACATTCATCTCCGCCAGCCGTGCCAATGGAAGCCGGTCGACGCCTGCGGTATCGGTGTGCAGCCAGCGCAGCGACGGCAGCCGGTCGAGCAGTTGGACTGCCCATGCGGTGGAATCCCACTGTCGACGCCAGACTACCTCAACGTCGGTTGCGCTGGGTTCGTCCGCGAGGCTCACCAGTTCTATGTGCGGCGGTAAGGCCGCGGCGCCGCAGGTATCGAAGGTTCGATTGGACACACCCACCCTTGTTGGTTTGCTGCTCATAGGTCGCGGTACTCCAAAAGTCGGGGGAGGCTGAGGCCGTGGTGATGGCCTGTGGCCACATCTAGGATCGCGAGTCGCTCGTGGGCGGTGGCCGCGGCCTGGACTCGACCAATGGTGGCACCGAGCCGGGCGGTGAGCTGGCGCAGATCCAAGGGGATGGAGTCCAGTGCTAGGCGAGCTTGGCCCGCCGCGGTCTTTGCGGAAGTCCAGTCGCTGCGGTGCAACGCGATCAGAGCGGCGAGGATAGAACTCTCGGCCTCCTCGAACCGGAAGATCGGGGCTCGCTGTCCGGTGAGTTGGTGCAGGGAACGTCCCTCGCCCAGCAGTCGGTCGGCGAGGTCTGGATGGTCGGCCGACTCGGCGGCAGGCGCCGCATTGACGAGGGCGCGGGCGAGGAAGGGTAGGAAGCGGTCGCGACTCCGCAGTGCCTGCGAACGGCGTAGCGCGACGCAGCGTGTGCCGTACTCGACGGCGCTGGCCGGGTTGCCGGTGCTGAGCAGGACGCAAGTGAGATTGTTCAAGATAGAGCCGTGGGTCCTCCCGAGCGCGGGGCTATCGTCCTCACCGAACTCTGCCAGGATCGCCTCCGCGTCACGTGCCGCGGCCAGCGCCTCTTCACCGTAGCCGCCCTCGGAGAGGCGAAACGCCAAGTTGCTGCGAGCCGCGGCTCGATCATTGGCCGGTGCAGTCGCTTCGTCGAGTCGAGCCACCGCTTCGCGTGCGGGCGCGATGCTCTCGCTGATCTCGCCGAGTTCCCACAGTCGGTTGGAGAGATTGGTGAGCGCCCTGCCCAGAAGGTAGGGGCTCGATGCCTCCAAGGCCGGGCGCAGCCTGAGGCGGTCAACCGCGACCTGCGCGGAATCGGCTGCTTCTACGCTCCAGCCAGCGTCAGAGAAGCGATTGGAGCAGTCGATCGCTGCTGCTACATCGTCGAGGCTTTGCTGCTCGGGTTCGGGCAACTCTGCGATGGTTTGGCGGGCCATTCGGGCCGCCATCTCGGCAAGCGCTACCGTCTCATCCGGCACAGCGGCCAGTAGCGCGGCGATCTCGCTAGTTGGCCGACCCTCCGCAGCTCGGCCGATGGCGGAAGTGAGTGCGTAGGGCTCCTCGACCTGTGTCGCCACATCGATCGCCACCCCAAGAAGCTCAAGGTCGGCCGCTTGCACCGCGCGGTCGAGCTCGGCGGCGATTGTCGGGTGGCGAGTCGCCCCGCGAGCCAGGAGGGTGAGCGCACGGCGGCGTTGCTCGGGGGTGTGGGCGCTTGCGTTCAGCCCGTCCGGCGAGC
>CALMKG010000318.1 GCA_937867175.1 uncultured Propionibacterium sp.
CATCCGTGGTGTCAGCCTTGGCCCCCGACATCGAGTGCCGCTGCCGATACCGCGCTGGCGCATAGCTCCAGTTGGTAGCGGTGGTCCGGGTTGTTGGTAGCGGCGTTCTGGGTTGGTGGTAGCGCGGGGTTCTTGGTCTCCTTGTCGGCGGCGGCGCGTTGGGCGTCGCCGTTTGTGTGCAAGGAGGCAGGAGATGGCGGACTTCAGGGTGATCATGACCTTGGTGTTCAAGGGCCGGAGCTATCGGGAGATCGTGGCGGCGGCGGGGTGCTCGCATCGTGACGTGTCGGTGGCTCGCAAGGTGATCGCGGATCGGGGTATCACCGAGGTGGGTCTGGCGGGGATGTCGGACGCGGAGCTGGCGGGCCTGTTCCCGGACGGGCGGGCGCGAGTGTCTACCGGGTATGACGTGCCCGACTTCGTCCGGGTGGTGGTCTCGATGAGGTCGAACCCGCATTTCACGTTGCTGCAGGCGTGGCGCGGGTATGTGGGGTCGGGCTCGGAGCTGCGGAAGTACGGGTACTCGCAGTACTGCCACTTGTTCGGGGAGTACGCGGCGCGTAATGACCTGGTGGCGACGTTGCATCACGAGCCGGGCCGGGCGATGTTCGTTGACTGGGCCGGCGACACGATCCCGCTGTTGGATGCGGGCGGGGGGCGCCCGGTGGTGGCGTACCTGTTCGTCGCGGTGCTGCCGTTCTCGGGGATGGTGTACTGCCGGGCGTTCATGGACATGCAGACCGAGGCGTGGATCAGCGCGCATGTCGGGGCGTTCGAGCTGTTCGCCGGAGTGCCACAGATCGTGGTGCCGGATCACGCCTCCACGGCCACGCACCGCAAGAAGCAGGGCGACGCGGCCCGGTTCGTCAACGACCGCTACCAGCAGATGGCCGATCATTATGGGACGGCGATCGTGCCCGCCAGAGTTCGGAAACCGCGTGACAAGGCGGCAGCCGAATCCGCGGTGAATACGGTGAACAAACGCGTGATCGGGTATCTGGCGGAGGAGGAGTGGACGGGCCTGGCCGAGCTGAACGAGGCCATCGCCGAACGGGTCCACGAGGTCAACCATGAGCTGCGCCGGGTGGACGGGACCACCCGGTTCGAGCGGTTCACTACCGAGGAAGCACCCGTGCTCTGCGCGTTGCCCGATGAGGTGTTCGAGCAGGTGGAATGGCGGCAGGTCAAGGTCGGGCGCAACTACCACGTCACGACCGACTACCAGCACTACTCGGTGCCGCACGCCTTGGCGGGACGGCTGCTGCGGGTGCGGCTGACCTCCTCACGGGTCACGGTGTTCGATGGGCACCAGGTGATCGCCGAGCATCAGCGCAAGAAGGGTAGGAAGGGCCAGTACTCCACCGATCCGGCTCATGTGCCCGTGAAGCACCGGGAGGTGGACGGGTTGTGGTCCCGGCGCTGGTTCCTGGACCGGGCTGCCACGTTCGGGCCCGCGACCGTCCAGGTGATCGGCCAGATCCTTGACCGGCACGCGATCGAGGCGCAGGGCTACCTGGACTGTCAGAACATCCTGGAGACCCTGGGCCGGCGGAACAAGCAGAAGCTCGAGGCGGCCTGCCAACAACTGGTCAACATGCGCGGCTACCCGACGTACTCGATGATCAAGCGGTTGATGGCTGCGATCGACTCCGACCAGGACAAGCAGGCCCCGGTGCGGGCCGCGGCCTCGAACCGGAAGAGCACCCCACCAACGGACGTCGCGGCTGCGGGCGCGCTGGTCCGTGGCGCGGAGTACTACCGGCAGGGACGGTGAGATGTTCACCAGCATCGATTACGAGAAGTTCCGCTCGCTGCGGATCACGCACGTCGCCACCCGGTTCGAGCAACTCATCCGCGACGAGGCCAACGACGAGCTCACCCCGGAGCAACTCTTCCTCACCGCCGTGGATGACGCCCTGGACGCGCGGCGGGCCGCCCGGATCGACAAACTGATCCGGCAGGCCGGCTTCCCGATCCCGACCGCCACGATCGCCGAGATCGACTACCGCGAGGGCCGCGGCATCAACCCCACCCGGATGCGACGCTACGCCGCCCACGACTGGCGATCCGAGCCGACCAACCTGCTCGTCACCTCACCCACCGGGGCCGGGAAAACCTACCTGGTCTGCGCGATCGGGATCGCCGCCTGCCACCGCGAACACGAAGTGCTCTACACCCGGATGGACGACCTGGCCCGCCGGCTCGTCATCGCCCGCGCCGACGGCATCGCCCACCAGGACTTCCTGACGAGACTGTCCCAGCTGGACCTGCTCATCATCGATGACTTCCTCACCGTGGGCATCGACCCCGACGCCGCGTCCGACCTGTTCGCGATCCTCGCGGGCCGTGAGCACCGCCTCCCCACCGTGATCGCTTCCCAGTCCGGGCCCGACTACTGGGCCGGGGCCCTGCCCGACCGGGTCGCTGCGGACTCCATCGTCAACCGCCTCGCGAACAACGCCAGGACCATCAACCTCGGCGAGGTCGACATGCGCAGACAACGCAACCAGAAAGCCCGCGCCGCCGCCGAGTTCTGGGAATAACAGCCCCGCGAACAGGACCCGGTGACCGGCACCCGCTCACAAGGCGCTACCCGGTCACCGGAACCCTGCTACCAGCAACCCGGACTACCGCTACCGACTGGAGCTATGCGCCAGCCTCGGGGCCCTCCTAAGTGGCACCCCGTCCACGAACTCCCGTCGACGTCGGCGTCGCCGAGGCTCGCAGGCTGGCACCAGCTGACCGCTGACGGCGAGGGGTTGAGCCTTGGGCCGCGCGGTGGCGGCCTGGCTGTGATCGCCTTTCGCATCGAGGTCCTTGTCGGGCGACTTGTGGGCCATGGTCGCCTTGCGGTCCCGGCGTGGTTCGCGGCGGTTCGTCAGCAGCCCGGCCCGCTACGGACACACGCTGCCAGAGCCGTGCGCAGGCACCGTTTGGAGCTTGAGTCCGATGCGCAGGCTTCCTGCGGTGCGGTCGCGGGCGACGGGGTAGCCCCGGGCGGTGAGGCGCTGTGCGAAGCCCTTGATGCCGAGGACGTTGCGGACGCCGTGGTCGCGGCACCACTCGGCGTAGTTGGCGTGGAGGCGTGAGGTCGTCGTCCCTCCAGTGTCGGTGACGAGGACGCACTCCTCCCACCACTCGGCCAGAGGGTCCATCTCGGCGAAGAACGCAGTCAGAGCGTCACGCACCTGTAAGGGCGGCCGTAATGCGGCGAGGTCTCCGCCGTCGGCCAGCCACCGGCGGGCGCCGTCCACGGCAAACGCCAGCAACGCGGCACGACCCTCCTCGGTGTCCTCCAAGGTCGCCTTCAAGGTCGTGTCCCGGCGGGCGAGAGTGGCCTCCACCCGTAGGGGTAGCAGCCGGCGGCGGAGGCCGACGTCGTCGTCGGGGATGACGGCCAGTTCGTTGGCGGTGAAGGCGAGCTTGAACCGGGGGCGGAAGGTGACGGGGTTGCGGTGCAGCAACCTGGCCACCAACGGGTCGCCGCCGACGATGGCCTTGATTCGTGACGCGTCCAACCGGAGGCCCCCGGCTTCGGGGACGTAGACGAAGCGCTTGCCCGCCAGGCGTGCCAACTCGGGGGTCGCGCCACCCGCGGAGGCCCGGGGTGCGAAGGACTCCGGTGAGGAGGTCTCGGCGTAGGTGCCGAGCATCTTCGTGAAGGCGGAGAACAGGGTGGACTTGCCGGATTCGGCGGCCCCGGAGAGGAACAGGAACACCTCGGCGGTCATGGACCCGGTGAGGCAGTACCCGAGCCAACGGCCCAGGAAGCTGCGCACGCCGTCGTCGCCGACACTCAGGTGCGCGAGCACGCGGTCCAGGGCGTCGCACCGGGCACGGGGGGTGTAGGGGGCGTTGACGACGGCGGTGCACAGGTGGCGGGGGCGGTGGGGGGGGAGGTGCCCGGTGCGCAGGTCGAGGTACCCGGACAGCGTGTTGATCGCGAGCGGGTCGGGATCCCACGCGGCTTCCTGGACGCACATGCCGGGGAGGGTCTCTGCGCATTCGAGGGCGGCGAGGACACGGCGGGGGGTTTCGCAGGTGCGGGCCCACTGCCGGCGCCGGTCGCGGGCGGTGCGGCGGCGGTCGTCGCCGGTGATCGCCGGGAGGGTCTCGGCCTCGAGTTCGCTGATGGCGCGGATGACTTGTTGGACCTCGGTGCGGGCGTGGTGGCCGTGTTCGTCCCAGACCCAGCGGACGCCGTCGTAGCGCATCCACCCGATGCCGGGCCGG
>CALMKG010000319.1 GCA_937867175.1 uncultured Propionibacterium sp.
CGACATCGACGACGTCGGTGACATCGAGACCTTGCTGATGTTCCTCTTCGCCAGGCCCATGGGCGTTGATGAGGTGTGGGATGACGACGGGGCCGCAAGTGCTCTTGATGTCAATGTGCACGGCAATGGCGAGAGCATCGGATTCGTCTACGACTTCCCAATGAGCGTGATGGAGTTGGCCCGCTCATGCGCGGACACGGTGACTGAACTCGGCCCATTCACCCGAGATCGGTTCGCCCAAGAGGAGTCGCCTGATGTCTCGACCATGAGTGACGCCGAACTCATAAGTGCCTTGCAGCAGGCCCTCGGCCAGGTCCGCGTTTTCAACATGATGGACGCCGACGATTGAGGCCTGAACCAGGGCCATTTTCGCCCGATTCTGTCGGACCCCTCCTCTACATTTGATCAATGATGCTTCCCCCGGACGACCTGGAACGCGAGCCGTACCACGTCCCGCGCGGCATCTGCCCGACTTGTGGATCGGGCGACATCACCCATTTGGTCATCGGGTTTCCCACCGGACCGGATGTGATGACAGGCGACCCAGACTGGGTGCGCTGGATCGGCTGCGTGCACCCCGGCTACAACCGGGAGTGCGCCAGCTGTGGTTCCACCTGGAGTGCCCGAGCTGCCGCTTCGGACACACCAGACCTACGACGTCGCACGACTCCCGCACCACTGCCCCGCCCCTTCAAGCGCCGACGCGGATAGGCGCCGACGGCATGCGAATAGGCCTTCCTGCAGGCGCGGGTGCTGCATTTCCGTTCATCCCACACCGCCAGATGCACCCACACACCGTCCTCGATGCTTGGGCTGCGGCGTACAACGGACCCGAGCATGGCTGACCAGCGGCGCTCCGCGCGGTTCTCGTGGAACCTCGTGGATGAGACCTTGATCCGAAAACTCCTCAGGACCGCCTACACGAAGTTCGGCCCGCACGAACAAGCACAGAGCGTCTCGTCACTAACGCCCGAGCAGCTCCGGCGGAACGCGGAGCGCGTTCTCGGCCGACCACCCAGAACCGCACTGCGATTCGAGCTAACCGACACACTGCGCCGTGGATGGCTTCCCACGGCAAGCGCCGAGGACCTGGCAAACCTCACCGGCATGGTCAACCGCTACAACGCTCTGACCACCCGGAAGGAGAGGCTCGACTTTCTGCTGACGCGGAATCGCACGGACGGCTTCGTCGCAAATCTGTGGTCGGCATTTGTTGCCGCCCACAAGGAGTCTGTCCTCCACCCTGTCGGACCGGGCAGCGCGACTCAGCGGGCTAAGGCGTCCGTAATGGAGTTGGTCGGCGAAGGCGCCAAGGCGCGACATACCCCGTACAGCCATCAGGAACACGCGTGGCGGGAGCTGGATCGACTGCGTTCGGCCGGCGGACGTCGTTCCGGACTCATCGTCATCCCGACCGGCGGTGGCAAGACAGCCACCATGGTGACCTGGCTCATCAGTGAGCTGCAGCGCCGCCACAAGCTGCGCGTGTTGTGGATCGCCGACCAGCAGGAGCTAGTCGACCAAGCAGCACGGGAGTTCCGGGAGCATGCCAGATCGGCCCCGGTCGGCTTCCGCCGACGGCTCCGGGCGGTGCACGGACAGGCCGGGAGCGCCTCAGCCCTCGCGGATCGAGACGTCGATGTGGTCTGTACGACGCGGCAGTCACTGATCGGACAGCAGTTCGACGGAAAGTCGAAGGCAACAATCCGGGCGTTCCTCACCGGCCCGACCGTCGTGGTCATCGACGAGGCTCACCACGTCGTCTCACCGACGTACCAACGGCTGGTCGATTTCCTCTGGTCGGTCGGAAGCGGGTTGATGCTGGTCGGGCTAACCGCCACCCCGTGGCCGGCGGGTGCTGGGCAGACCGCCAAACTCAGGCAGACCTTCGCCCGCGAGCTCGTCTCAGTAGCAACATCTGAACTCGTCGCGAAGGGCGATCTCGCTCGCCCCGTCATCCACACCGTAGCCACCACAGAACCAGTGAACGTCAGTGCGAGCGATCTGAAGCAACTCGCTTCTGGCCGTGAGGTACCTCCCCGCGTGGCGCGACAGCTCGACCGCGCGAGCCGTAACAACCTAGTTGTGAAGCAGTGGGTGGACCGCCAACGGCTGTGGGGTAAGACCCTTGCCTTTGCTTGTGACACCGCCCATGCAGACTCGCTCGTGGACGCCTTCCGCGACGCCGGGGTCGCAGTGCACGTAGTCCACAGTGCGGCGGGCACTGACCGTGCTGCTGTTCTGGATCTCTTTCGACGGGCCACTGAACCACAGGTCCTTGTCAGTGTCGGCATGCTCCTCGAAGGCGTCGATATCCCGTCGGCCCGCACCGCCTTCTTGTGCCGCCCAACCGCGAGCCACATCGTGATGCGACAGATGGTCGGCCGCGTGCTACGTGGCGTGCGTGCGGGTGGTGATCCCGAAGCACACGTCGTTGAGTTCGTGGACAGCTGGCGCGAAGACGGCGGTCTGCTCAGTTCGGTCAGCATCCTCAGCTCGGCCGATATCCCCGACGTACCTGCGAGCCCCACCGGAGCAGGCGAAGGCGTCGGGGAGCACGAACTGCCCCCGATCCTCGCCGAGGATGGTGAGACCGAGGTGGGCACCGATCTGATCCGAAGCATTTCCCGCGCCATGGAGGCGCGAGTCCGCAGGGACGGTCTCAACGCCACGCTGACGAGCAGCCGTCTCATCGGTTTCTACGACCTCGACGTACGACGCATTCCCGTCTTCGAACACGCGGCTCTAGCTTGGACGGATGCTGCCGCATGGGCCACCGACCCAAGAGACAAGCGCGGCACGACCGCGATGTCCCTCTTCGACGACGTCCCTCCTCCGGCACCGCTTTACGATGAAGTCGCCGCCTTCGTCGACTACTGCAAGTCCTATGTCGGAGCGCCGCCCTTCGTTCCGCTAGAGGCATCGGTCGACGTGGTCGCGACGGCACGCAAACTCATCGCGGCGGGTAGGCTCTCCGAGCTGGAGCGCGTTGAAGTGCTTCGAGGCGAGTACGAGTCCTCGCTCGCGCGCAGCCTCTATCCCAGCCTTCAGTTCTTCATCGAAGCCGTCGAACAAGAGGTGCTCGCGCAGCTGAAGGTGATCGAGTCGGGCGCCCGACCCGAGTCCGTGCCGAAACCCGATGCCATCCCTTCCAAGACCCTCCGCAGAGATTCCAACCGGAACCTCAAGGGCTTGTTCAAGGAGACCGTCAAGGCTGGCGTGTCACTGCTTGCCGCTGAGTCAGCGTACGACGGCTGGCTCGACGCTGACGAGCTACCCGAGATCGATTGGACACGCCGAGACGTCCAAGCCGTGTGGGGCTATTGGAGCTGGCGCAAGGGCGCCAGGGCACGCGACAAGCCGGTCATCCGCATCAACCTCGCGCTCAAGGCACCGAAGACCCAGATCTCGGACGACCTGCTCAAGTACCTCATCTGGCACGAGCTCTGCCACCACCTAACGCCCGGGCAGGGACACGACGCGGAGTTCAGGCGGCTGGAAGGCCTTTGGCCAGAACACGCGCGACTCGACCACGAACTTGACACTCTTCACGAGGCCTACGCGATGCCGAAGAAGCCCGCGAGGTGATCGCAAGGGACGCCCCCGGCCTCCCCCCGGGGTTGCGAAAGCTCCACCGATCAACGGCCAGTCGGCTTCGACGAAACAGAGCGCTCCGGTCACCAGCAGGTCGTCCACAACCTCGCGGACCAGGTGGACTTGCTTCCGAACCCCGTCGACCAGTGTTGATCGCGTGCGACACTCCTGTCCCAGCCGGATGGCACAATCGCGGGCGATGACCAAGCCGAACGCAGCCGAGGCCAGGTGACCCGCGTGGCTTCGCGATCCTGGCGCGACAAGCGCATCGACGAGCTTCTCGAGGCCGTCTCCGATCTCGG
>CALMKG010000320.1 GCA_937867175.1 uncultured Propionibacterium sp.
GCTGGCAAGTCGCCCAACTCAGCGACGTGGAAACCGATCTGCTGTGGCTGGCCGAACCCTTGGCGCGTGCTGCCGGAGCCGGTAGCAGCGTGATGCCCTTGGTGTGGGGACGCGCTGTCGATCCGGCGGACTTGACCCAGTGGGTGCCGGGGATGGTCGGCGGCAGCGTCACCACGACTGTCACGCCCGCGCAAACGCCGGACATGGATGCACTCGACGACCCGTGGCTCGACGAGATTCCGGTCTGGCCCGATGGCAACTGGCGTGACGATCCGACAGCCGCCGCGCAAGCCACGATCACCCGACAAGACTTCTCGCCTGCAGATCCGTGGGTGCGCCGGGACGATCCGTGGGCGACGACGACTTTGCAGCGGCGCTATCTGGCCAGCTCACTCGATGAAATCGAGATCTGGCGGGCGCGGTTGTGGCGCACCCAAGGCCGTCTGGAAGCCTTCTGGCTGCCCGATGGCTTGGCCCCGATCCTGTGGGTGAGCGTCGAAGCTGATCCCGATGACGGTTTCCTGCGTGTCGATGGCAAAGACCTCTCGGCATTCTGGCATCGCCCCGCCGCCTGTTTGATCGTGCATCCGGACGGCTATCGGCAGTACGCCCTGACGGCGACCTGCCATCTGGATCAGGGCGGTGTGCTGGTGCTGCGCTCGGGTCTCGACGACTGGGTGCCCGCAGGCAGCCGCGTCATTCGCCTCGTGCGCTGCCGCCTCGACCACGACGCCATCGACCTGTACTGGCATAGCCCGCAGTTGGTGGAGATCACCCTGACCGCGCGCCAGTTGCCCGAGCCACGCGGCAACGACCGAGAAACGTATGGAGAGTACGCCGTATGAGCCAGCAAGCGCTGATGGAAGTCGAGCTCTACGCCTTCGCCAGCAGCAGCGTGAATTTCTACCTGACCCCGCACGAATTCGACGTCGATCTCGACGGCACGCTGTACACCAGCCTGTCCATCGAGCGCAACGAACTGGCGCTGGGGGCCGAAGCGGCCAAGTCAGCGCTGGATCTCAAGCTGCCACCCGACTGTGAACTGGTGCGCCACCTGCTGGCCACGTCGCTCACCGGCGACACCACCTCGGTCACCTTGCGCATCGGGCGGCGCGATACCTGGGGCGATTACTGGTGGTTGTCGGGCACGCGCTGGATGGGCCGGGTGCTGGGTGTGGAAATCGACGCCGATGCCGCCCGCATCCGCTGCGAATCGGCACAGGTCAGTTTGAAGCGCATCGGCCTGCGCAGGCTCTACAGCCGCAACTGTTCCCACGTTCTGTACTCCAGCGCCTGCGGGGCGTCGCCCATTTCCGAGAGCGCCTTCGTCTATGAAGCCTATGGCCGCAGTGTCGAGCTCGATGGAGGTGTGCCGGGTGGCGTCAGCGGTGGCTTGGCCGGTGGCTGGCTGCAAACGCCAGATGGGGCACGCCACATGATCATCCGCGACTACGGCAGCGGCGTCGAACTGCTCTATCCAGCGGCCATTGAACCCGGCACGCAAGTGTTGTTGACGGTCGGCTGCGATCACAGCACGCAAACGTGCGCCTCGCGCTTCGGCAACCTCGACAACTACGGCGGCTTTCCCGCCATCCCGAGCAAGAACCCGTTTTCGACGGGCGTGTTCTGACCCTTCCGGAGAATTGCCATGTGGTACCTCGTCGTCATCGTGGTGGCGGCGCTGGTTTCGGTCGCGCTCGCGCCGAAACCGCCCGAGCCCAAACCCGCATCGCTGTCCGACGTCGATGCCCCCACCGCAGAAGAAGGCCGACCGATTCCGGTCGTGTTCGGCACCGTGCTGCTGCGTGGGGCCAACGTCGTCTGGTACGGCGATCTGGAAGCCGAACCGATCCGCAAAAAAGGAGGCAAGAAATGAGCACGGATGTGACCGTCACCATTGACGATGTGCGCGCCGTCGGCCTGTGCGTGAACGGCACGCGGGCCTGGTTCGCGCGCCACGACCTGGACTTCCGCGCCTTTCTGCGTGACGGCTGCGCTGCCGACACCTTACTGGCCACCGGCGACGCGATGGCCTTGCGGGTGGTCGAGCACACCCGTGCGCACATCCGGCAGGAGCAGCACTGATGGGTGGCAGCAGCAAAAAGCAAACCGTCGGCTACCGCTACCGGATGGGACTGCACCTGGTGCTGTGCCAAGGGCCGGTCGATGCCGTGCAGGAAATCCAGATGGGCGACCGTACCGCCTGGGGCGATGCCGACCGGGGGCCGCTGTCCAGCGGGCACGGCCTGACCACCCTCGGTATCCACAAACCCACGCTGTTTGGCGGTGACGAGCGTGAAGGTGGTGTGGTCGGCAACATCGACGTGCTGCCCGGTGGCCCCGGCCAGGGGCGCAACGACTACCTGATGAGCCGTCTTGGGCCAGCCATTCCGGCCTTCCGGGGCGTGCTGTCACTGGTGGCGCGCAAGATTCTGTTTGCGGCCAACAACCCCTACATCAAGCCGTGGGCCGTGCGCGTGCGCCGTTTCACGGCGGGCTGGCACGGTTATCCGTGGATGGAGTGGAACGCCGAAGTCCGCGCCTGGGATGACAGCCAAGGCCGCGAGATCAGTGTCGGCATGAACCCGGCCCACATCCTGGTGCAATGCCTGACCGACCCGCACTGGGGCATGGGCTACCCGCAGGACAGCATCGGTTGGAGTTTCTGGAATGCGGCGTGGGCCCTGTCGGATGAAGGCTTCGGCCTGAATCTGATCTGGACCCGCCAGCAGCCCATCGAGAGCTTCATCAGTCAGGTCATCGACCACATCGGCGGCATTCTCTACACCGATCCGGAGCAAGGCACCTTCGAGCTGAAGCTGCTGCGCGACGACTACTGGGTCAACGATCTGCCGCAGCTGGGGCCGGACGAGATCGTGCGGCTGGAGCGTTTCGAGCGCGCGCAGTGGGGTGAGCTGCCCAACGAGCTGACCGTGGTCTACGCCGACTGGCAAACCGGCGGCGACACCACCGTCACTGTGGAAAACCTTGCCGCGATTCAGTTGCAAGGCGGCGTGATCAACCAGCGCCGTGACTACCCGGGCGTCAACTACGGGCCGCTGGCCGCGCGTCTGGCGCTGCGGGATCTGCGCGCCCTGGGTTCGCCCCTGGCCCGGATGAGCCTGACCGTGGCACGCGACACCCTGGAACGCGCACCGCTGCCCGGTGACGTATTCCTGCTCAACTGGCCGCGTTTGGGTATCGACCAGATGGTGGTGCGCGTGACCGGCATTGATACCGGCACCTTGGGCGCGGCCGAGTGGCGCATCGAAGTGATGGAGGATGTGTTCGGGCTGGACAACGCCGTGCTGGCCCCGCCGCCCCCCATCATCGACGAGCCAACCCTGGAGCCGCTGCCACCCGCATTGGTGCTGGCGGTGGAAATTCCGTACTGGGAGCTGGCGCGCAGCTTGTCGCGTGCCGAACTGGATTACCTGACCGACACCGATGCAGCGGTGGGTGCATTGGCCGCTGTGGGTGGTGCGGGCCAGCTCAACTGGCAGCTCGCCACCGGTGCCTCGGCAGGTGAGATCGCCAGCGTGGCCAGTGAGGACTACGCGCCACTGCTTACGCTCAATGCGGGCTTGCCTGCCAGCGAGACCGATGCCATGAGCGTGCCGGTGACCGCCGTCAGCCAGCCGGAAAGGCTGACCGTGGGCGACTACGCCTATCTGGTTGATGCCAGTGGGGCGATTGCAGAGGTAGTTGCCGTCCTGGCCTTCGATGCCGCAGACGCGACCATCGATCTCGCACGCGGCGTGCTCGACACCACACCCCAAGCACATGCCTCGGGGACTCGTTTGATCGGTG
>CALMKG010000321.1 GCA_937867175.1 uncultured Propionibacterium sp.
GTCGCGATGGCCAACGCAGACCCGGCGGTGCAGGAGTTGGCCGATGAGGTCGCCCCCGCCAACACCGAGGACGGGGTAGCAGTGGTCATCGAGGGCTTGCTGGGGTTGTGATCGGGGAGCACTAGAGTTGAGGCCATGCCCAGCCCGACGCGTCCATCGCTGCCGCCCGCAGCCCTGTCGTGGCTGGTCGGCTCCGAACCAGTCTCCGTCTTGGCGCTGGGCTGCTCGCCCGGCATGATCGGCAGGCTGACTGCGCTCGGTCACGGTGTTCTCGCAGTGGACGCAGACCCGGCGCGGGTTGCCCGGACGGCGTCCACCTATCGGGGTGACGAGCACGTGATGACGGTGGTCGGACGCCCGGACGAGTTGCCACTACAGCCGTGCGTTGCCCAAGTGGTGCTGGTGCAGGGCCGGTTGCGTCCCCAACCGAGCGGGCCGGCGATCAGGCAGCATGCCGCCCACGGCCAGATCAGTCGCTGCCTGCAGGCGGGCGGCTGGGTGGCCGGCTGGCAGATCGTCCGTGACGACACCGTGCCGTGGGTGCGTCGCCTGATCACGCTGATGCGCCGCACCGACCCGGACGCGATGTCGGGTGGCGCATCTGCTGACCACGAGGACCTGTTGGCCAGCAAGTACTTCCCACGCATCGAGCGCCGCGACTTCCGCCTGTGGGTGCCGATCACCAGGGCCGACCTGGTCGAGATGGTGACCAGCCAACTTGGTGTCAGCAGGATGGACGAGCGGTCCCGCCGCCAACTGGTTGAGGACGCGAACCAGATCTTCGACTCCGCCGCCCGGATCTCAGAGCTGCGGCTGCCCTACCAGCTGCGCTGCTGGCAGGCCCACGTCGACCACCACGAGTTGACCCAGCCGATCAGCTTCTCGGACGGCGCCTTGGTGATCCCGATCTGAGGCGCTACCTGATCGGGTCGGCGGCACCTTCCACCAGCCGCCCGTCCTCCGGCAGTTGCTCGGTGACCGGCCGCGTCCGAGCAGCGGTCGGTCGTTGGCCGGTGCGGCCTTCGCCGAGCTTGACCAGCACCACCCCGGCCAGTACCAGCAAACCGCCCAGCCACTGTGACCCGGTGAGCACCTGCCCCACCAGGACGGACGCCAGCATGATCGCGATGAGCACCTCGCTGAGCCCGACGAAGGACGCGAGCCGAGTGCCCAACAAGCGTGCCCCCGTGATACCCAACAGGTAGGACGCCGCCGAGGCCACGACGCCGAGCACCACCAGCGGCACCCACCACGCCACCTCGAACCCCGCATAGGTGACGGGAGCGGTCGAGATGGCGACCGGCAGCAACCCCACCAGCGCCACCGCGATGAGCAGCACCGAGGCGCACACGGTGCCACCGGCCACCATCACCACCGGCGGCAGGTCGGTGCGGTCGTCCGACGAGAAGATGAAATAGGCCGCGTTGCCCAGCATCGCGAGCAACGACCACGCGACGCCCCGGAGGTCGAGGGAGAACCCTGCGGCGCTCACCTGCAGCACGAGCGCCAAGCCGCCCATGGCGACCACTGAGCCCAGCACGGTGCGCGTCGCGGGCCGCTCACCCCGGCGTAGCCACAACCAGAAGACGATCGCCACCGGCGCCAAGTACTGGATGAGCAGCCCTTGCGCCACCTGCATGTACTGCACCGCACTGAAGTGCGCCAACTGCGGCACCGCGATCGCCACGACGCCGTAGCTCACCACCATCTGCCAATGCTGGCGCAGCACGCTCCACCGGCCGCGCAACGCGACAAGTGCGAAGCCCAAGGTGACGGCCGCGCCGATCGAAACGCGTGGGATGACGATGCCCAATGGCGACCAACCGGTAGCCAGCAGGCCGGCCGCCAACGTCCCTGACGTGGCGAAGGCGAAAGCTGACAGCAGCGCCAACCACAGACCCACACCGAAGCGGGATGAGGAGTCGGGACGCATGGGCCCAAACCTAACCCGGCCCAGCCGTCGCGCCTATTCGAGGTTGGACCCCGCCACGTAGCGAACGGGTTTCCCGTGCCGCTCGTCCGCCGGTGATCAGCGGCACTAGGCTGGTCGCGGATCGCCGCTCACGGCCGAATGCGGCGGCCCAGACGCAGAAGGGGACCAGAATGGCTGAACGCCCAAGCGCCGGTGACTACATCCAGGTGTTGAAGACCACGGTGCCGAACATGGTCGACCAGATCGGCGAACTGGCCAAGGCAGAATTGAAGCCGGCCGCCAAGCACGGCGGTATCGGCGCAGGTGCCTTCGGCGGTGCGGCGGTCGTCGGGCTCACCGTGCTGAAGCTCCTTATGCTGACCTTCGCCTTCGCGTTGTCGATGATGTACCACGAACTGGCAGGCTTCAATCCGTTGACCGCGCTGACGCTCGGCTTCCTGACCACTGCGGTGCTGGGGCTGATCATCGTGGCCGTGTTCGCGCTGTTCGGCCGCAACCAGGTCATGAAGGTCAAGCCGCCGTCGGCCACGATCGCCGAGACCAGGGCCAGCCTGGGCGCGATCACCGATGCGATCGAGAACGGGTTCGACAACGCCCAGCAGCAACGCGTCCCGACCGATGCGATCGAGATCACGGCGGCGGCGAAGCTGCCCGAGCGCCGCACCGACAACTGGTCGGAGTAGACCGGGAACGGTCGGCGTTCAAAGGCTTCAGCGTGGTTGTCGGTCGCGCTGGAACCTGTTGGGCACCTCCACCACACGGTTGGTGTCCCATGGACGCCACCAGCCGCCCAACCGCAGCAGCGCATCGGTCAGGTAGGCGGTGAAACCCCAGAGGAACGCGTCCCCGAACTGCCAGGCCGGCCCCATGTGCCCTTGCGGATGCCGGGAGGTGACCCGGTTCACCGGGTCGGCCAAATCGGAGACGCTCCAACGATGGATCGCGGCCACCTCCAGGGGGCTGGCGAGCACGAGCGGGTCGTCGCCCGACCAGGTGCCGACCACCGGAGCGACGTCGTAGCTCGAGACCGGCAGCCGGGTGGCCGGCAGTTGGCCGATCACCGCCACCTGAGCGGGCGGCAGTCCAACCTCTTCCCAGGTCTCCCGCAGCGCGGCGGCGGCGGCGTCGGCGTCCTGCGGTTCGAAACCACCGCCCGGGAAGGAGATCTGGCCGGCGTGGGTGCGCATGCGGGCGGAACGCTCGGTGAAGAGCAGGTCGGGCGCTTCGCTGTCGGACAGCAACAGCAGCACTGCGGCCCGCGGCGCCCCCACCGGGCGCCGGTCGGCCGCCACCCGCTCGGCCAGCCTCGGATCGGCCAGCCCTTCGATCAGCATCTCGAAACGCGCGTTCATCCCGGTGGCTCCCCCGTCTTCACCAACCGCCCAGCTTCCACCGGGTCGGTGGGGCCGACGCCGAAGCTCGGGCAGCTGGGGGCCACCGGGCAGGCACCGCAGGCCGGCTTCTTCGCATGGCAGCAACGTCTGCCGTGGAAGATGAGGGTGTCGGAGACCAAGGTCCAGTCCGCTTCGTCGAACAGCAGCCCGACGTCCACCTCGACCACCTCCGGTTTGGTGGAGTTGGTCCAGCCCAGCCGCCTGGACACGCGCAGCACGTGGGTATCGGTGGTGATCGCGGGCAACCCGAACGCGTGCCCACGCACCACATTCGCGGTCTTGCGTCCAACCCCGGGCAGCTTCACCAGGTCGGCCATCTCGATCGGCACCAGGCCGTCGAAGTCATCGACGATCGCCCGGCTCAACCCCAGCAGGGCGGTCGCCTTGTTGCGGAAGAACCCGGTCGTTCGGATGACGGCTTCGAGTTCGGCCCGGTCTGCCGCAGCCAACGCCTCGGGGGTGCCCCAACGCTCGAACAGCGCCGGGGTGACCTTGTTCACCCGGACATCAGTCGATTGAGCCGACAGCACGGTGGCCACCAGCAACTGGAACGGATCGTTGAAGTCCAGCTCACAGCGGGCGTCCGGGTAGGCCTCACGCAACCGCTCGAAAACCTGCCCGGCTTCGGGCTGCGTCATTCAGACCCCGACGACCAACTCGACCTCGACCGCCGCGTTGAGCGGCAGCGCCGCGACACCGACCGCGCTGCGGACGTGGCGTCCGGCGTCACCGAAGATCTCGAGCAGCACGTCGGACGCCCCGTTGGCGACCTGGGCATGTTCGGTGAAGCCAGTAGACGAATTCACGTAGACGACCACCCGCACCACTTCGCGGATCTCATCCACGTGGCCGAGCAGCGCGCTGACCGCCGCCAACGCGTTCAGGACGGCGACCCGGGCGGCCGTCTGACCCTCTGCCACGCCGAGACCGCCGCCCAGGCGTCCGGTCACGATCTTGCCGTCAGCCGAGACCGGCAGCTGGCCGCTGGTGAAGACCCGCGAACCCCACTGCTTGGCAGGAATGTAGGCGCCCAGCGGGGTGGTCCTGATCGGCA
>CALMKG010000322.1 GCA_937867175.1 uncultured Propionibacterium sp.
CACTCGTCGAACAGCGCAGCGCGCTTCTCGATCAGGTCGGCATCATCCACCAGCGTCCGTATCTTGAGAGCACACCACGCTACAAGCCTGGAAAGAAGTTCGTGGACCTCGGCCTCCCGCCTGCGGCGCTCGACATCTTCGCGTCGGTATCCGCCGCGAAGGGCGACCTCGGGCTGCTCATTCACGACCCGCCGTACCAGCATCAGGCGCTCTCGACGCAACTCTCGCTCGTCGACGGACGCAGCCTCGTGGTGATGACCGGTACCGGTTCAGGAAAGACCGAGTGCTTCCTCCTCCCGATCCTCGGCAAACTCGCCACCGAAGCGGAGGCGAAGGGCAAGGAGTTCGGCGAGAGCAGCGCCGTGCGCGCAATGGTGCTTTACCCGATGAACGCGCTCGTCAATGATCAGCTTGGACGTCTCCGATTGTTGCTCGGCGATCCGCGTGTCGTCCAACGCTTCGTCGGCTGGTCCGGGCGCCCTGCGCGCTTCGCGCGATACACGAGCCGAACACTGTATCCCGGCGTTCGCGACAAGGATAAAGACCAAGACCGCTTGAAGCCCATCGGGAAATACTACGTCAAGGCGCTTGAACTAGCCTCCGGTCCTCCGTCGCCGGAGCAAGCGGCGGCCGCTCACCTCGTGGACGAGTTGAAGAAGCGCGGCAAGTGGCCAGCGAAGCCCGACCTCGCGGCATGGTATGGCAATGGTCGCTGGCTCGATAAGAATGGCGACTTCAAGCGCTGCGTCACGCTCCCGGAGGACCCCGAACTCGTCACCCGTCACGAGGTCCACGCGGCACCACCCGACGTCCTCGTCACGAACTACTCGATGCTCGAGTACATGCTGATGCGCCCGCTTGAGCGGCCCATCTTCGACCGCACGCGCGAGTGGTTGCAGAAGAATCCCGAAGAGCGCTTCCTCCTCGTCATCGACGAGGCCCACCTCTATCGCGGCGCGCAGGGCGCCGAGGTGGCGCTGCTTATCCGACGCCTGCGGACGCGCCTCGGCATACCCCCGGAACGCCTGCAGGTCATCTGCACGAGTGCCAGCTTCAAGGACGCGGACTACGCCGTCGAGTTCGGCGCGCAACTCTCGGGCAAGGACCCCACCGACTTTCGGAAGGTCCAGGGGGACCTCCTAGAACGCCCCGGTGCGGCGAAGGGGACGGCCGCCGACGCAGCCGCGCTGGACGCATTCGATCTCAACGACTTCTACGAGGCGGCCAGCGACGCAGACCGTCTCAAGGTGATCGAGGGCTTCCTCAAGTACCGGAAGGTCACGGCGCCGTGGGAACTGCAGCCCTCGCTCTACAAGGCGCTTGAGGCATTCGGCCCGATGTCGAGCCTCGTCAACTCGACGATGAAGGAGGCCCAGCCCGTCGACGAGTTGGGCGCCAAGCTGTTCGAGGCGGACGTCCCTGCCGAAGTCGCTGCGCGGGCAGTCACGAATCTCATCGCGCTCGGCAGCGTGGCGCGGAGGGAGCCGACGGAGCCTGGTCTGCTGCCGTGTCGAGTCCACTCCTTCTACCGTGGACTCGCGGGCCTGTGGGTCTGCATGGACCCGAACTGCACGAGCATCCCCGCCGCCCAGCGTGGCGGCCCCGCGGGCAAGCTCTACAGCCAGCCGCGCGACACGTGCGAGTGCGGCGCGCGCGTGTTGGAACTCTTCACGTGTAGGAACTGCGGCACGGCTCACGCGCGCGCGTACACCAACGACGTCAACAACCCGGATTTCCTGTGGGCGGAGCCAGGCGGCGCATTCCGGACGCTCGCCGGGTTTGTCGACGAGATCGCTCCGCTCGACCTCCTCCTCGAGAAGCCTGTCTTCAATCACTTGGCGGAGCCCGCTGAGTACGACCTGATCACTGGCCGGCTGAACCCGCAGAAGCTCGGAACACGGAATAGAACAGTCTACATCCGGGCGGGGCGGGCCCAGCCCGTGACGGACGATGAGCCGCAGGACGCGAACCCGGGCGAGTTCCGGCCCTGCGCCGTATGCGGAGGGCGTGCGGCGTTTGGGCGCACGTCCGTCCAGGATCACCAGACGAAGGGCGACCAGCCGTTCCAGGCGCTCATCGCGAAGCAGATCCAAGTGCAGCCCCCGAGCCCGGTGCCCGCGACCCGCCTCGCGCCGCTGCGTGGGCGCAAGGTCCTCATCTTCTCCGACTCGCGACAGACGGCGGCGCGCCTCGCGCCGAACCTGCAGACATACTCGACGCAGGACGCGATCCGTCCCCTCATCGTCGCGGGCTACCAGCGGCTGTCGAGTACGGCCGCGATTGCTCCGTATCTCTCGCTCGACGCCCTGTACTTCGGCGTGCTCATCGCAGCGAAGGAGTTGGGCGTAAGGCTCCGGCCAGAGCTAAAGGCGGGCGAGAGCTTCCAGGACGAACTCGACGTGGACGCCGCCATCAAGAGCGGGGCGCTGACGAACCCTGCGGCGCTGATGCCGCTCTGGGGCAAGTTGCGCGCATCGCGACCGCCGGAGTCGTTGCTACGCGCGATCGTGAACTCGCTGGGCGACCGATACTACGGTCTCGAGGCGCTCGCGATCGCGTCGCTCCGGGAGCGCGGCGACCACACGACATGGGTCGAGGCGCTGCCGGACATCCCTAGCTTCGCGACCACGCCAGAGCAGAAGCTGGCAACCGCGCGCTCATGGATACGGTGCTGGGGCCGCGCCGGCCTGTGGATGAGCCAGATGCCGCCCGCGTGGCGCAACTCGAGCCGGCAGTACCAGGCGCGCTCCGGCAAGTTCGACGAGATGGATCGGTTCATCGCGGACAAGCCCGCGCGAACGTTCTTCAATAAGGAGTGGCTACCCAAGCTGCTTCAGCGCTTCGGAGAGCAGGTCGCGCCGAACAAGTTCTACCTGAAGGGCAGCGAACTCTCGCTCTACGTCGGCGGTCCATGGGCGTACTGTCAGTCATGCAAGACGGCGCAGCGCCCGTTCCCCGGACGCACGACCTGCGTGAACTGCGGCCAGCCCACCGCGACGGCGATCGATCCGAACACCGACAAGGTCTTCGTCGCGCGTAAGGGCTACTACCGCGCGAGCACCGTCGATGCCCTGAAGGTCCCGCCGTCGCCGCCGATGGCGCTCATCGCCGCGGAGCACACCGCCCAGCTCAACACTGCCCAGGCCGACGAGGTCTTCTCGAAGGCGGAGGAGCACGAGTTGCTCTTCCAAGACGTGGACCTCGGCAACGACGGGACCGGCCATGATCGGCCGGCCATCGACGTGCTCTCCTGTACGACGACGATGGAGGTCGGTATCGACATTGGATCGCTCTCGGGTGTGTCGCTGCGGAACATGCCGCCGGCGCGCGCGAACTACCAGCAGCGCGCAGGTCGCGCCGGTCGTCGAGGGAACGCGGTCGCGACCGTCACGGCCTTCGGCAGCGCGGACAGCCATGACGAGCACTACTTCTCGAACCCCGACCAGATGATCCGTGGCG
>CALMKG010000323.1 GCA_937867175.1 uncultured Propionibacterium sp.
CGTGACGCGGCCGGCGAAGACTCCGTTGCTCCCTTGGAATCCGCACCCTTGTTCCTCGAGCGCGGCCTTGAGGTCGACGCTTGGACGCCCGGCAGCGTCCACCAGGATGATCGGCGACAGACTGCGAACCACAACCGGTCCATTCGGGACAGCGGGCGCAGGACTCGCCTTGATGCTCACGTCAGCGGCTCCCTGGACGCCGGACCGGCCACCGAATGTCAGCCGCACCTGAGTAGGTAGCTGGCCAACCAATGCCGGGTCGCCGACGATGCTGCCCGTGAAGCTGGAGCCCTTTGCGTTGGATTCCCGGCTGTACAGGGCGGCGTCGAGCGCGGTGCCGGTGCTGGGGTTGATGGCCGTGCTGGTGGTGATGGCCAGCCCGGCACCGCCACCTGTCCGACTGATGATGCGTCCCTTCAACGGTTCGGGGACGCCCCCGCACACCGGCTGGGCTCCTTCTTGGAACGCTCGGTCGAAGTACTTGGTGTGACCATCATCGTGGTGGTACTTGCACTCGGTGACTGACAAGTTCTCCAGCAGGCAGTCGTCCCTGATCAATGGGCCGAACCTGACTTCGCCGTCGAAGAGGTGCCGGAAGGTAGCGTCCTGACTCTTGCTGCGCAGCCACCAGGCGGCGAATGCTCCCCGCAGCGTTGCTCCGGTGATCACCGGCTCGGTGCGGGTGAGGAAGGCCTTGGCGTTCGTCCGGCCGATCGACACCGGCTGCAGGGCGCGGACGGTCACTGTGAACCAGGCAATCATGACGCTTGCACCTCGTTGGCGAGAAGGAGGGCGATGTCCTTATCGCACTCGCGGCGCTCGGTGGTGATCGTGACCCAGCCCAGACCGCGTCGTCGATCGGCGCCGAGCCCCTCGACCAGACGGGCGGCGATGCTCAGCATGGCCAAGTGGGTTTCGACTCGGCCCGCATCGACCGCGCCTTGCTGCCAGATGGTGGCGGTGGCGGTGGATGTGTGGGCGGCTTCGACCACGAACAGGGCGCCGGGTTCGGTGCGACGCCGGTCATCAAGTGCGATGCGTGCCTTTGGACGGATGCTCGGCTCAACTGCGAACTCGGCATCATCCCAGTGCCAAGGTGACCGACTTCGGGTGGTGCCGAAGACCTCTGCGACCATTGGGTGGTCGGTTGCATCGTCCACCATCGGGAACAGGGCTCTGGCTGCTTCGCGCATGACGCCCTTGAGTGAAGTACCTGGCAGGAGGCGATCAGGGTCGAGGACGTCGTCAAGCATGACGCCCGAGCGACCGGAACCGATCCGGAATGAGCCGTTGAACGTGATCGCGAGCGAGAGTTTGCTCATTCTGACCACCACCGCCCGAGGCTTAGCGTATCGAGCACATCTTGGGTTGCTGCTTGGCTGAGCACCTCGCTCTGCGTCCAATCTGCACCGAGGACGCCGGACAGGAACGGCGCCGACTCGGGCATCCGGGTCACGAAGTGCTGCAACCGTGCTTGCCTAGCGGCCGGGTCGGGGTCGGACAGCATCGTCCGCAGTGAGCTGCGGATCGAGCCTGGCAACTCGACAACGGCGTTAAGCGTCTTCGCGCGGTTGTTCAGCTTGGTCAAATCCCAGGCCGGGCGTCCGGCAGCGGGTCGCGGCCCGTCCCATGTGACGTCCGTCCAGGCGAACGACATTCCGTTGCCTAGGACATGTCGTTTTGCTTGACGCAGCAGGTCCTCGGCCAGTTCGACTTGATCGCCGATGGGGAACGCGTCATGGCAGATGACGATGCCGGCGGACATCGTCGGACGATTGGTCTGTCCGAATGCCGTGTAACCCTGCTGGCTCGCTTCCAGAAAGACTCGCAGAAACCGCCAGGCCCGCAACGCCGGAACAGTGACGAGGATGTCGTCGCCGCCCTGGATGTGCGGGACGACCGGCAGCTGTGTGTCGTCGGGGCGCAGGATCTCGAGAGTAGCCTTCAACAGGGCTTCTCCGGTGGCTTCCTTGATGCCTTTCGACAGCGTACGCAGGCTTCCGAGAGACTGCTCGGTACCGTCGTCGGCTGCACGCGCTCGCGCCTCCGCGAACAGGCCACCTAGCCCGTTGCCATCGGCGAAGATCGTCGCCAGATGATTGTCCTGGGTCGCACGGTACTGCGCGGCGTCGTCGGCCAGTGCGGGCATCTTCGCGATCGCGGCGAAGTCGTCGGCAACTGCCAGTTCACGACCGGCCCCGGTTTGTGAAGCGATCGCCGTCCACAGCCGCTGCTCCGCCAGGAAGCCGGAGGTCACCTGGACGCCGGGGTCACGGCTCTTCTTGAGTGCCCGGTAGAGCTGCCCACGCGGCTTGCGTGGCCGGCGTTGCCAGCAGTCGGGGCACACCCACGAGTCCTTGTCGGCCAGGTAATCGCTGGCCCCGGATTGTCCGCATTCGTCGCAGAGCTTCTGCAGGGGCAGTTCGTATGGACGCGGCCAGTAGGTGCGCTTGCGCTTGGGGTGATCGGTCGCATCCTGGGCTAGGGAAGCCCCATAACTTGGCTGGTCATACAGGCTCACCTGAATGGTGATTGCGGGCAATTGAGTGCGGATCGCGCGGGCCAGCGTGAGGCCGGCTTCCCAGGCCTTGTCATTGTCGGACGAAGTCAACGAGATGACGCCGTCGATGTCGAGTGCGTCAGCGTTGACTTTCACTTGCGGCTCGAACGACCTCAACGTCGTCTTGACGATGTCTGACATCCCAAGTTGGCTGGCCCGGTGGCTGAACTGGCCGGCGGCGTCGCTGGCGTGCAGCAAGAGGTCGGACGCGCCGCGTCGTCCCCACAGAGTCCGTGACCGGCCCAGGTATTCCTGCACTTGCTTGAACCCGACATCCACAAACGCGGTCATTGTTCCTCTTCGGGTTTGGGGTCGATGTATTGGATTTCTTCCGAGGCTCGCGGCAGAGGAACCATCGGATAGTTGAATCGCCGTTGGTTCTGCCCCTGGCCCTCGGAGCGAACGTAGCCGCCGTTGTAGTGGGCGAAGAAGGCGAAGGATTCAAGGAATGCGTTGTTGTTGACGCCCTGCTTGAAATCGGCTTCCTCAGGGTCGAATGGGTAGTGGACACGGTCGCCGTCGACGAATTCGGTGTCGAGGGCGTGCACCAGTGCAGTGAACCATGGGGCGGCTGCGCTGATGTCAGCCGACTCGGCATATCCCGTTGTTGTCCCTTCGGGCGCGCTGGTGTTGCCCGAGTAGCGGTCTGACGCTCGGCGCGCGTCCACCGTCTTCGCTACGCAGATGACGCTGCCGAAGCCGAGGGGTTTTCCGCCGCCGAAGTGCAGGGCAAGCCTCCCTTTGGGGGCCGGAGCTGACGGCAGTGCAGCCAATTCCTGTGGGTCCAACGCACAAAGCAACGTGCTCAGTTGCCGGTGGTCGA
>CALMKG010000324.1 GCA_937867175.1 uncultured Propionibacterium sp.
GCCAGTTGCTCGGACACCACCGGAACCTGCTCCGGCTCCCCCGCGTCGAGTTCTGCGCGGCGGCGCAGCCACGCCAGCGTCGGCGCGTAGGCGAGACCGAGGACCAGACCCAGCAACGCCGCGATCAACACGTCCACGTTGTTGATCATAGGGGCCGGGCGGGTGGCAGACCGCACAGCCCAGTTCGGCCCGGCTCGACCCAGCTCGGCGTAGCTGCCAAGACGTTCACCCGGGCTTTACCGAGAAGTGGCCTGCGAGGCCGACGGCCGTGTCCAGCCGTCCACCAAGTGCCTCTAGAATCGACCCAGCCGAGTGAGGAAAGAGGATTCCGGTGCGCAAGATCTACCGAAGCGACCTTGAAGGTGTGGTCAATGAGCTGGTCGTCATGTCCGACAGCATCCAGATCGCCGTGCGGGACGCCACCCGGGCACTCCTGCATGCCGACTTGCAGCTGGCTGAACGCGTGATAAGCGGTGACACCCGAATCGACGCGATGCACGACCAACTGGAGTTGCGCGCCTTCACCATCCTGGCCCGGCAGGCGCCGGTGGCAGGAGAGTTGCGGACGCTGGTCGCGGTCATCCAGATGGTCGCGGCACTGGGACGCATGGGAGACCTGGCCGCGCACGTCGCGAAGATTGCGCGGTTGCGCTACCCCGAGCACGCCGTACCCGAGCCACTCGCCGAGAACTTCAGTCGCATGTCATACCTCGCCCAAGAGATGATCGGCAACGTCGGACGCGTGCTGGCCGAGCGAAACCTCGAGGAGGCCCAGACGCTCGCCGAGCAGGACGAAGAGATGGACATCCTGCGTAGCGACCAGTTCCGGGTCATCCTGGGCGACGACTGGGAGTTCGGTGTGGAGGCCGCCGTCGATGTGGCGCTCCTCGGCCGCTACTACGAGCGCATCGCCGACCACGCGGTGGGCATGGGACGCCGGATCATCTACGTCATCACCGGAGACCTGCCCGAGGGCGAGAACTGGCCGTCCACCTAGGCCCCCCTTGAGCGGGCGAGCATCGCAATTGGGGCGACCCCGGCAATCAACAGGTGGGCAGACCCTTTCGAGCCTGCCCACCTGAGACGTCTTCTGCTGTTCTGCTGTCTGTTGCCTGTTACTTCTTGCCCTGCGCGGCGACAGCTTTGGCGCCCGCCTCGGCTGCCTCCGGATCGAGGTACCGGCCACCCTTGGTGATCGGCTTGAAGTCCTCGTCCAGTTCGTACAGCAGCGGGATGCCGGTCGGGATGTTCAGCCCGGCGATGTCGTCGTCGGAGATCTCGTCGAGGTGCTTCACCAGGGCGCGGAGCGAATTGCCGTGCGCCGCGACCAGAATGGTCTTGCCGGTGGCCAGGTCGGGCTTGATGTCAGATTCCCAGTACGGCAGCATGCGCGCCACGACGTCCTTGAGGCACTCGGTCTGCGGGCGCTCGTCCTCGGGGATATCGGCGTAGCGGGCGTCGTTCCACTGCGACCACTGGGCGTCCTTGTCGAGCACGGGCGGCGGCACGTCGTAGCTGCGGCGCCACGCCATGAATTGCTCGTTGCCGTACTTCTCGAGGGTCTCCGCCTTGTTCAGGCCCTGCAGCCCCCCGTAGTGGCGCTCGTTCAGCCGCCAAGACCGTTGCACCGGGATCCAGTGCCGGTCGCAGCCATCGAGTGCCAGATAGGCGGTGTGGATGGCACGCCGCAACAGCGAGGTGTGCAGCTTGTCGGGCAGCAGGTTCTCCTCGGCCAGCAGCTCACCGCCCCGCTTGGCCTCTCCCACGCCCTTCTCGTTCAGGTCGACGTCCACCCAGCCGGTGAACAGATTCTTGGAGTTCCAGTCGCTCTCGCCATGGCGAAGCAGGATGAGCTTGTAAGTCATGGCGTCATCCTAGCGATGACCGGCTTGCCCGGATGGTAGTCAGCTAGCCAGATCTGCCCACCATGGAAGGATGAGCCCATGAGTGAGTTCAATTCCAGCCTGGACGATCGTCGCGTCGCCGTCGTCACCGGCGCCTCCAGCGGCATTGGCGCCGCAAGCGCCCGAGCGCTGGCCGCCGAAGGGTTCAAGGTCTACTGCGCGGCCCGGCGGATCGACCGGCTGGCAGACCTGGCCACCGAGATCGGTGGGGTGGCCGTCGCCTGTGACGTCACCGACCAGGCCGACGTGGCCGCGCTGGCCCAGGCAGTGGGCGGACGCTGTGACGTACTGCTGAACAACGCGGGCGGCGCGATCGGCCAGGATCCCATCGAGACCGCAGACCCGTCCGATTGGGAGCGGATGTACCAGATCAACGTCTCCGGGACGCTGCGCGTGACCCAAGCGCTGCTGCCGGCGTTGGAGGCCAGCCATGGCGCGGTGATCTTCATCACCTCGACGGCCGCCGAGACCGCTTATGAGGGCGGCGGCGGCTACTGCGGCGTCAAGTCGGCGGAGCGCTACCTGGCCGGGTCCCTGCGCCTTGAGCTGGTTGGACGCCCGGTGCGGGTCTGCGAGGTCAGCCCCGGCATGGTGCACACCGAGGAGTTCTCGCTGGTCCGTTTCGACGGGGACCAGGCGAAGGCGGACGCCGTCTACGCCGGGGTGGACGCGCCCCTGGTCGCCGAAGACATCGCCGAGGCCGTCCGCTGGATCGCCACGCTGCCGGGCCACGTGAACATCGACCGGCTGGTCATCAGGCCGCGGGCGCAGGCGTCCAACTGGAAGGTCGCCCGCTCGTCCTGACGGGCCGTGCCCCGGGGATGCTGAGCTTGCTCCGGTCCGATGAGACGCCGCGTCTCCCCCGGTTACATCCACGACAACAAGGCGAACCTCCTGTTCCGGTACGAACTGTCAGTGTCCGGGCTGAAGCGCTTTGACGAGGAGTTTCAGCACTACCTGCAAGATGTCGGGCTCCAGATCGATGTCGAGCGAGCATTCAAGGAATTGCCATGGGAAAACCTCCTGCCAACC
>CALMKG010000325.1 GCA_937867175.1 uncultured Propionibacterium sp.
CGGGCGCGTAGCGTGGCAGTGGCTGCGGTGCGCGAGTTGTGAAGCTGGTCTTGAACTGCTGTTGTAGGCGCGCCGCCGGCTGATCAGGCTGGGCCAGGGGCCGGGGCCGTCTTGGTGTGAGGACGCGCCCCAGGCCATGGTCGTTGGGGAGTTGCGGGTCGTTCCTAGGTGGTCAGGACCCGTGAGGGGCCGCATCTGGCTGCCGCGCGGGGCGATCGGGTCCCTGGCTGTTTGACTCACGCGGGCGCAACAGTCCACCCAGTTCCGGGGACATGCGCCACCGCCAGGACCGCGAGCCGGGCCAGATTGACCGCGGCCCCGGCGGCCGCGCATGTGCTAACCGTAGCGAGATGCGTCGACTCTGCGGCCCCTGACCACCTGGATCGATTTCTGCGCCCGCCCGCATGGCGACGCTCCGGTATTCGCGACGCAAGCGCCACTTGTTGGTTAGGTTGCCCACTATGGGATCAGGCGGAACTCTCCAGCAAGAGATCGCAGTGTTCGGCGAGAGCGGCAGCGGAAAAACCGTCCTGCTCTCTTCGTTCTACGGAGCGGCACAGGAGCCGCAGTTCGTGAGGAAGAGCCTGTTTCGTGTGGTGGCCGACGATTTCGGTCAAGGCGCTCGGCTGCACCAGAACTACCTCGGCATGAAGAACTCTGCGAAGCGGCCCGAAATCACCAGGTTCTCCGCGACCGCCCACTCTTTCTCGATCAAACTCAAGGATGGGGACGCCAAGAACAACAAGGGCAAGCCTTTCGACGCGCTACGCCTCATTTGGCACGACTACCCCGGGGAGTGGTTCGAGCAGGGCGTCAGCGGGCCAGAGGAAGCGAAGCGCAGAGTCGCCACTTTCAGGTCCTTGCTGGGCTCTGACGTCGCCCTCTTACTAGTGGACGGCCAGCGGCTCTTGGACAACTCCGGAGAAGAAGAACGGTATCTGAAGTCGCTGCTTGCCAACGTCAAGAACGCGCTGCTGGTGCTAAAGGATGACCTGCTGGAGGACGGGCAACCACTCGTCGAGTTTCCCCGCATCTGGATCATGGCACTTTCAAAGGCCGACCTGCTTCCCGAGATGAACGTGTTCAACTTCAGAGACCTCGTCATCGAGAAGGCTCGTGAGGACTTGGAAGAGCTTCGTAACGTGCTCGAAGGGCTGGTAGAAGTCAGCGAGGCACTGTCGGTGGGCGAGGACTTCATGCTGCTGTCATCAGCAAAGTTCGAGGTGGACAAGATAGAGGTTACGAAGAGGGTCGGTCTGGACCTGATCCTGCCGCTGGCTGCCACGCTCCCGTTCGAGCGGCTTGCTCGGTGGCACGAGTTGAGGGAAGTCCCCTGGAAAGTGCTGGATGGTCTCCTGATGGGAGCCGGAGCCTTCGCTGTCATGCTTGTGGGCAAGGGAAGGCGTGGTGGGATCCCTGTCAAAGCGCCCGGCCCGATAGGTGCCGTGGTCGGCATTCTCGGATTCACGGCGCTGGCAGACGCACTGAATGATGCGGCCAGACTGGGCTCCGAAAAACTCGAGGAGATCCACTCCGAAGCGCTTGCGCAGCAGCACTTCCTGACAGCCACTTTGGCGGAATTCAGGTTGAAGCTGAATGAAGCCGAGGACGAGCGGGTGCTGATCAGGAGCTTCGGATGAGGTTGATCTGGGCGACCCGTGGACGGACGTGGGGTTTTCAGTTCCGTCGCACTGGCGGATTCGACGATCCGCTGCCTGAGTACGAGAAGGTCTTCTCGGGTCTCGACGAGCCGGCGCTCTGTCGTCGAGTCGGAGAGATGGTCGCGTTGCGTTTTCCAGACCCCGAGGGACGAAAGGACGCGGCCGGCCGGATCATCCCCCACGATTTCATCGTCTTCTCACCCACAGCTGATGAGATCGACTCGCTCGAAGATGGCCTTGCGTTGGTTTGGGACGAGGTGAAGGACGAATACGCACAGGCTTGGGACGTGCCCAGACCGCCCTTGCCCCAGGGCTGACCTGCGCGCTCGGTCGCTGACCTGGCCGCTTCGCCCACGAAGTGGAGCAGGGAGCGCAGCCGTTTCTCAATGGGTTGCAGTGACCGAACCTGCGTCTTTCAACCCGGCTTCCAGCGCCGCCTGATCAGCCTGGCGTCCGCTCGACAACTCGGGGCTCTAGTAGGTCCGGGGTGAGGCGCGTCGGCGTGGCGGTCCCGTGATAGGTGTCGAGGTCTTCCGATGATGGAGGTTCTCTACGCCGTCCATCTGAAAGACCTCGACATCTCCCACGCTACCTTCGATAGCCCTGACCTGACCAAGTTCTGCCGACTTGATGAGCTCGGCTTGGTAGCGGTCGGGCAACTGCTCGAGCCCGATCGGGCGGTGATCGCGTGCCGGGTCGTCGAACCGGACGGCTGGTGCAGCCGGTGTGGCTGCCGGGGTGTCGCCCGTGCCAGGGCGGACCCGGCCATCAACCATGATGTCCAGCGTCGGCTGGTTTGCCTAGATCTCTTCGCGTCCGGCCTGCATCAACGCAGCCAATGTACGTGAAACCGGAGCGTCAGCAAAGGGATGCATGCACGTGTGGGCGTTTTGGGCGTTTTGGTAGCGTGGAGGTATGACTGGAGTTTTAGCCCCCGATGAGGCGCGTCAGCTTCGTGCCGCGCTGGAGGGAGTGACGGACAGCGCAGTGCGTGATGCGTTCTTGCGTCTTCTTGCGGTGCTCGAGGAATCCCCGGCTGCGGTGGTTCTGCCAGCAGACGAGTTGCTCAGCACTCAGGCAGTGGCTGAGCACCTCGGGGTTAGCCGGATGACGGTCGTGCGGCTTATCGACCAGGGCCGGCTCGAGGCCGCGGGCGGGGGCACGCATCGACGAGTGCGAGCGTCCGAGGTCGAACGGTATCTGGCGGACAGGAAGGCGAAGCGGCGGTCTGCCTTGGCGAGCTTGGCAGAAGACATCGACTTCGACACTCCATCGGACGAGGTAGTAACCACCAGATGACCTCGCCTGCTGTGCTGCTCGATGCTTGCACCTTGGTGCCGATCCGGCTCACCTCATGCCTATTGTCGCTTGCGGAAGCAGGGTTGCTGACACCTCTGTGGTCGGACGAGATCCTCGATGAGGTCGAGCGCAACCTGCCAAAGCTCAAGGGCATGACGGTGGACAAGGCGAAACGACGTGTCGACGCGATGAGAGCGGCGTTCGACGACGAGGCCTCAGTGGGCGACTACCAGTCGCTGGTGCCTCAGCTTGAATGCGACCCCAAGGATCGCCACGTGCTGGCAGCGGCGATCATAGGCGGCGCCGACGTCCTGCTGACCTTCAACGTGAAGGATTTCCCCGCCGAATCGACCCAACCCTACGGGGTTTCGGTGAAGCATCCAGACGAGTTCCTCACCGTCCTCCTTGCAGAGCGCCGTGAGGAGGTTTTGGCAACTGTGCGCTCGGATGCGGCCACTTATCGTGAACCCCCAACGACCATGACCGAGTATCTTGCGGCACTGACCGGTGTGGTGCCGGTATTCGCCAATCTCGCCAACAGCGCGCTGGGTGTCGAGTCTGCGGACGAGGCGCCCTTCGCAGCACTTGTTGAAGCTGACGAAGTCGAGGCACTTGCCGCCATGGGCAGGCCGGGTGACCTATCCGATCCTGCTCAGGTGGCGCTTCTGTGGTGGGGTGCCTTGATGGCTGGTTCTCCGGAGGTTCAGGATCTCACTTACGATCCGTCCGCTTGGGGTGACTACCAGTGGGCGTTGGATGTACTTCAGGGCAGGTCGCTCGCTTCGGGGGTCATCGCGCTGGTGGACGCACCCAATGACGTGGCCATCATGCGATTCATTCCCCAGGTCGCTAGCACGGCTCGAACATTCGCGGCCTTCGTCACCGAGGTGACCTTCCTCACTCTGGTGCGCGTTGGCGACAACACCTGGCGTGTGTGGGGGCTGGGGCCAGGGATCCTCTGTGCTCGGGACATCCTGGCGTCAGACATTGCGTAGCTTCGATTCGATCTCAGCCCCCGCTGCGGCCGATGTCCTCGAATTACCCAGTAGGTAGCCGTCCAGCAGTCGCCTGGCCAGTCGGTCGTCAGGTTCGCGCTCGATCACACCCAGGCCGCCGTCGGCATCCGGCAGCACCAGGTTGACCTGTTCGAAACTTGTCAGGTGTTCGGTGGTGGCCAGTCTCATCGGATGATCACCGACCATCCCTTCGTCCCAGAGGTCAAGAGGCGCGGCTGAGTGGAGTTGGTCGTCGACCTGGCGATATCTTGCCCACGCGCCACCCACGCCGCCGGCCGAGTGCGCGAACTCAACCGCAGTCATGGATCGCAGCTTCGTTCGCAAGCGGCTGCGCTCCGAAGATGTCAGCAATTCTGTCGTCTTGGACTCCAACAGGCCGAACGCCGCTAACCGAACCTGCGGCGTCCACCGCCGTCCCCGCGCAACCGAACGCCGCCAGATCAGTGCCGCCACATCGTCAACCAATTGCGCACGCCCGACCTGGCGTCCCAAAGCCAGAGTGCCATTCGTGATGGCGCGCTGCACTTGCCGCGGGGTCGTACCCGCTAGCTTGGCTACCTCGGCCACCGTCAACTCCATGACACATATAGTCGCTTAAGCGACGCTATCTGTCAATCTTCCTTTCTTGCCCGGCACCAATTCCGGCCGATCTGCGTCAGGCGATCACGGTGACCGTTCGACGTGAACAGTTCGTGCTGGTGCTCGACGGCATCAGCGCGGACCGAGCGGGGGTGTCCGTGCGCTGCACGTTCTTGGGCGTCCATCCCCGTATCGCTACACCCTTTCCCGGGGACACGCCGCCCCTGCTCGATCTCGCGAGGATCTCCGAGGTCCCCGGGCCCGGCAGTCATCAGCTCGCGGCGTGGCTGGAGGACGACAGTGCCATCACCAGGGCGAGGCCGACCGGGAACGGAGGGAGCCGACACGGTGAACTGCGGCGGGAGCAGATGACTTTCGTCTCCCCCGGTGACGTTCAGCGTCTCCATGAGCCGAGGATTGTCGTCTCGTGCGAGGCCCTCGGTCTGGCGCCGCAGGTGATCAACCTGCCGATCGCTCATCTGCGAGAAGCCGCCGCACGATCGCACAGCTGGGAGCAACTCTACGCCGGCGCTCCACCTCTCACCCGACCATTGGGCGAGTCCGGACATCAGTTCTCGTGGACGCCGCAGGTAGAACACATTGACGCCGACGGCGTCCGGCACATACTCACCTCAGCATCCGGGGGCCCGGTGGGCACGCTCACCGGCGCAGTCAAGGAGAACGGCGCACAGCGGTTCACACCCGACATGATGGTCATCCCCGGCGAACTGGCACAGGGCCACGAGCTGGTGCTGAGCGGAGCCGGGTTCGTCACGGTGCTGAACAGGTTCCGGATCGACCGGCGATGCATCCACGCCCGAGTGTCGGTGTTCATCGACCCATCGGTGCCCAACCATGGACCAGAAGCCCCCACCGACATGCTCCGCGGCCTACCGAATCCCGGAAGCCCGCTGATGGCAATCTGGCTGACGACCAGTGCGGGCGATACCGTCGTCCCGATGCTCGGCATCGGCGGATCCACCGGGCGGGAGATCATTCTTCCCTACGACGTCAGCCAGCCGGGTTCACCGCAAATCACCATGTCATGGACATCCCGAGAGGCCCCGCCGGTGAGCCTGGAGATACCCGGCGAGCTGCTGCAGGAGGCCGCCGGACGCGCCCGGTACTGGCCGGACATCCACGGTGACCGAGACTGACGGAGATGCTTCCAGCCCCACCCGATCAGCGGCGCCGCCGCGCACCGAACACCAACAGCGCGGCAGCGGCCCCGGCACCGGCACCGGCCAACGTCGTCACGGCGGTCACCATCCGGGACGCCCGGCGCACCGCCACCCCGTCCGGGGGTCGTCCGCCGGGGTTCAGCACGCCGCGGTCTTCGACGCGTCCGCCCGGGTAGACGTTGGTGCCGCCCAACGCGACGCCGAGTGCCGCTGCCCAGGCGGCTTCACACCAGCCCCCGTTGGGGCTGGGATGGTTGCGCGCGTCCCGGATCGTGACCCGCCAGGTCTGGATGGGACGCGGACTCACCAGCCCGGCCAGCAGGCCGGTCGCCCGGGCCGGCAGCAGGTCGAGCGCGTCGTCCAGGCGGGCGGCGCACTTGCCGAACCGCTCATACCGTTCACTGCGGTGGCCGACCATGGCGTCCAACGTGTTGACCGCGCGATGAGTGAGCAGCCCCGGCGCACCGAGCAGCGCTCCCCAGAAGACCGACGCCACCACGCTGTCGGCGGTGTTCTCGGCCAGCGACTCGATTGTGGCCCGGGCAAGTTCCGGCTCATCCAGCCCGGCGGCCTGCCGCCCGCAGAGGTGGCTGAGCTGCTCACGAGCCCCGGGCAGATCACCAGCTTCGAGCCGCCCGGCCATCGTCCGGCCCTCGTGGGCCAGGCTGTGGGCACCCACGACCGCCCAGGTGGCCAACGCCGTGCAGCCCGGGCGCAGCCAGGGCCAGCGGCGTCCCAGCGCTTCGACGCCCACCCCAACCAAGGTGACCGGCGCCACCGCCGCCACCACGTGACCCACGCCGGCCGGCACCGAATCGGCGTAACACCGTCGCTCCAGCCAGCCCGCCCAAGTGCCGAACCACGCGGTTGGATGCCACCTGTTCGGCGGGTCCCCCAGCACCGCATCGGCGCCCAGACCCGCCAACAACCCCAGTGCACGACCCCTGGCGACACTCATCGCGCATGCCCCACGATCGTGCCGGCTCGGTCGATACAGATCACGTCGACGGCGACCGGCGCCTCCCCCAGCACCCCCGCCGCCACCTGCCTGGCGGCCTGGGCGATCGCGTCGCCGAGTTCGATGCCGGACGCCGCGCACAACTCGACCGCGCCCAGGGCCGTGGTTGCCTGCGCCACTGCCGCCGCCAGTTGCTCGTCGGCGCCCACCTGCCGGGCCAACCCGGCCAGGAACCGGGTGTCCACCTGCGAACGCGCCGAGTGCAGGTCGAGGTGCCCGTCGGCCAGTTTGGCCAGTTTTCCCACGCCGCCGCAGAGGGTCAGCCGCTCGATCGGGTGCCGGCGCAGATACTTCAGCACCGCACCCGCGAAGTCGCCCATGTCGAGCAGCGCGGTCTCGGGCAGCCCGAACACCTCGCGGGCCACCTTTTCCGAGGTCGAGCCAGTACAGCCGGCGACATGGTGGTGCCCGAGGGCGCGGGCCACGTCCACCCCGCGGCGGATCGAATCGATCCACGCCGAGCACGAATACGGCACGACCACCCCGGTGGTGCCCAGCACCGACAACCCACCCACGATGCCGAGCCGCGGGTTCAGCGTCTTGGCTGCCAACTGTTCGCCGTCATTGATGCCCACAGTGACGAGCAGGTCGGGATCCGGCGCCTCGGCGTCCAGCCCGGCCGCCAAGCGCAGGTTGGCGATGATCATGGTTCGCGGCATCGGGTTGATCGCCGGCTCCCCGACCGGCAGCGGCAGCCCCGGCAGGGTGATCGTCCCCACCCCGGCACCGGCCCGGAAACCCACTCCACCAACTGGTTCGCCAGCCGAAACCCGCACCCGAACCAGCGCACCGTGGGTGATGTCGGGGTCGTCGCCAGCGTCCTTGGTGATGACAGCCTCCGCCCAGCCCTCCCCCTGGGCCTCGGCGGTCAAGGCAAACGTGGGAGTGCGGCCCTGGGGCAAGACGACCGGCACCGGATCGGGGAACTGCCCGGTCAGCAGCGCCGTGTAGGCAGCCCGGGCTGCGGCTGTGGCGCAGGCGCCGGTCGTCCAGCCTGGCCGCAGCTCCGAGGACGCAAGCTGGCCACGCCGACCGCCCCGTTGTTCCGTCATCGTCTGCGCCGGACTCAGCCGCGAACCTGATTGGTTCTCTCGTCGGTGCTGGCGATGGCGTTGACGGCGGCCACCGTGACCGCAGAACCGCCGCGGCGTCCCCGCAGCACCAGGTATTCCAGACCGAACGGGTTGTCGACCAGTGCCTGCTTGGATTCGGCAGCTCCGACGAAACCGACCGGGATGCCGATCACCCCGGCTGGCTTGATGCCGGTGTCGCGCACCACCTCCAGCAGCCGGAAGAGCGCCGTTGGGGCGTTGCCGATCGCCACCACCGCCCCGGCCAACTGGTCAACCCACAGGTCGACTGCCGCCGCGGTCTTGGTCGTCCCCAGTTGGGTGGCCAGGCCGGCCAGCCGAGGATCACCCAGATGGCAGACCACCTCGTTGTCGGCCGGCAGCCGCGAACGAATGATGCCGGTCGCGACCATCGTCGAATCGCACAGGATCGGTGCGCCCGCCCACAAGGCCTCCCGGCAAGCCGCCACGACCCCGGGGGTGAACGCGATGTCGGTGGGCAGGTCGGTCTGCGCGGCGGCATGGATCATCCGCACCACGACTTTGGCGACATCGTCGGGGAAGCGGGTGAGGTCGGCTTCCCGCCTGATGATGGCGAACGACTCGGCGTAGATCTCGGACGCATCCGTCAGGTACTGATAACTGACTTGCGCAACCACTGGGGTCCCCTCTCAGCCGACCGAAGCTGTGCTCTACAGTGGCACAAGCGGCAAGCGCTGAGGAAGCCGGGCAGAGCCGGCACGGTCGCGCCACTGTGAACGTCCACGATGGACGGGAGTCAGGAACT
This sequence comes from uncultured Propionibacterium sp., assembly GCA_937867175.1. Lineage (GTDB taxonomy): Bacteria > Actinomycetota > Actinomycetes > Propionibacteriales > Propionibacteriaceae > Brooklawnia. The sequence continues at coordinate 8,612 of CALMKG010000325.1, forward strand.
CACCTTGCCGCCTTCGAATAATGGGACGCGCAATCTCAGAAGGAGAGATCATGCACATCGCCGAAGGGTTCCTCCCGGCCGCGCAATGCGTCGCTTGGTATGCCGTTGCCACCCCGTTCGTGGTGCACGGCGCCCGGCAGTGCATCAAGGAGGCCCGCAAGTCACCGGAGAACAAGATGCTGCTGGCTGCGGCGGGCGCCTTCACCTTCGTCCTGTCGGCGATCAAGCTGCCGTCGGTGTCCGGCAGTTCCTCGCACCCGACCGGCACCGGGGCGGGGGCGGTGCTGTTCCGTCCCCCGGTGATGGCCTTCCTCGGCACCGTCGTGCTGCTCTTCCAGGCCCTGCTGCTGGCCCACGGGGGGATCACGACGCTGGGCGCCAACGTCTTCTCGATGGCGATCGCCGGCCCGTGGATCGGCTACGGCGCCTACCGGCTGCTGCGCCGCTTCGGCTCGTCCGCGGCAATCTTCGCCGCCATGTTCTGCGCCAACTTCAGCACCTACTGCGTCACCTCACTTCAACTGGCTTTGGCCCACCCCGATCCGGTCTCGGGTTTCTGGGGTGCCGCCGCAAAGTTCTTGGCCGTCTTCGCCATCACCCAGATCCCGTTGGCGATTGCCGAGGGATTCGTCGGGGTTTTGCTCTTCCGCTTCCTGGGCACCGTCGTCCGGCCACAACTCGAAGCCCGCGGCATCCTCGACCCGGTCGTCCCGGCCACCACGAAGCAGACCGCAGATGCCTAACCAGCGCCCCCAGACCTGGATCACGGTGGCGCTCATCGCGGCGGTGATCGCGATCTTCGCCCTCTCGTTCACGCTCGCCCCCAAGCCAACCGAACCGGACAGCGAAGCCTTCACCGGCACCGACTCCGTGGTCACCCAGGTCATTGAGGACGAAGGTTACGAGCCTTGGTTCTCACCGATCTTCGAGCCGGGCTCGGGTGAGATCGAGTCCGGCCTGTTCGCCCTGCAGGCGGCGTTGGGCGCCGGCCTGCTCGGGTTCGCCCTGGGCAACCTGCGTGGCCGCAGCAGCGCGCGCAAACAGTTCGCGGCGGACGCGGCGCCGGGCGGCACAACCCAAAGCACTCCGAGTTAGCCCGTGATGATTGCGCTGGATGATGCGGCTTGGGGTTCGCCCTGGCGGCAACGCGCGGTCGGCGAGAAGCTCCTGCTCAGCATGGGGTTGCTTGCCACCGCAGTGACCGCACCACCATGGCCAATGGCCGCACCGCTGGTCGCAGCAGCAGCGGTCTTCGCCACCTTGGTGCTGGCCAGGATTCCGCCACGAGTGCTCGCCATCGGCTTCGCCGCGCCGCTGACCTTCATCGTCATCGGTGCGGTTGGCGTGGCCGTGCAGGTCGGCGCTGCGAGCGCCGACGTCTGGTGGCGGTTCGGGCCGGCCTCGATCAGCGAACAGTCGGTTGGCAACGCCGTCAATGTGCTCGGACGCTCGGTGGCCGGCACCTTGTCGGTTCTGCTGCTGGCCACCACCACACCGATGGCGGACCTGCTCGGTTGGGCCCGCCGCCGCGGTCTGCCCGGGCCGCTGGTTGAGATCGCCTCGCTGATGTACCGGATCCTGTTCGTCCTGCTCGATGTCGCACTTGCCATGCGCGCCGCCCAGGTGGCCCGGCTCGGCGACGACCCGGCCGGCAAGAACCGGCTGGCGCGGCGCTGGGAGACCGCCGCCAACACCATGGGGACGCTGCTGGTGCGGGCCTGGACCAGGGCGGCCCGGCTCACCGAAGGGCTCGAAGCCCGCGGTATCGACGGCGACCTGCTGTTGCTGGCCCGGCGCACGTCGCTCTCCCGCGGATTCCTGCTGGGCTCGCTGGGCCTGGTCGGCGGCATCTGGCTGGTCGTGGCCGCAAGCCAGGTGGTCTCATGACATTGGCGGCCACCGAACTGTTCGCGTCCTACCCGGGCGCGGCACCAGTGCTGCGCGGCGCGTCCTGCGTCCTGCCACGCGGCTCACGGGTTGCGCTGCTGGGCGCGAACGGCTCCGGCAAGACGACGCTGCTGCGCTGCCTGTCGGGCGCGCATCGGCCGGACTCGGGTCAGGTGCGGCTGGACGACCGGGCACTGACCCATGACCGCCCGCACCTGCGGGCGCACCGTCGTCAGGTGCAACTGGTGCTGCAAGACCCGGACGACCAACTCTTCTCGGCCGACGTCACCCAGGACGTCGCCTTCGGGCCACTGAACTTGGGGCTGGATGAGCCCCAGGCGCGCGCCCGAGTTGCCGAGGCCCTCGACCTGCTGGGCATCACCCACCTGGCAGATCGCGCCACCCACCAGTTGTCGCACGGCGAACGCAAACGCGTCACCATCGCCGGGGCGGTGGCGATGCGTCCGACAGTGCTGCTGCTCGACGAGCCGACCGCAGGCCTCGACCCACACGGGGTGGCCGAGATGCGGGTCGCCCTCGACCGGCTCACCGCGCAAGGCACCACCATCGCCTTGGCCACCCACGACGTCGACTTCGCGTTGTCGTGGGCCGACCAGGCGGCGGTGGTCGTCGACGGCGGCGTCCGGCAGGGCCCGATCGCCACGATGCTCTGCGACGCCACGTTGCTGGACGCGGCCCGGCTGCGCCAACCGTGGCAGCTGGAGCTGGCCGGGCGTCTCGGCCTGGCGGCCCGGGCCTGGTCGATGGACGAGTTGGTGGCCGCCCTGGGTGGGCGTCCTACTTGTGACAGGCCCACTGCGTGACCGGCCGGGCAGGTACCCAGCCGTGGAACCGGCCGAGCGGCTCGGCGATCTCGATGCTGAGTCTGGCCAGCGAGCCGCCGTGGCGGCGGTACCGCTCGGCGAGCAACGCCTCTGTTTCGAGGGTGACACCGTGGGCGACCACCCGTCCCCCCGCACGCAGCGCCGCCCAGCAGGCGTCCAGCACCTCGTCGCTCACTGCCCCGCCGAGGAAGACCGCGTCTGGGCTCGGTAGCGCTGCCAGCGTGGTGGACGCGGCCCCCTCGATGATCTGCACCTGGCCCGGCGTCCATCGTTCGGCGTTGCGGCGAGCCCGGGCGGCGCGTTCGGGGTTTCGTTCCAGCCCGATCGCCCGGGCCCCGGGCGCGGCGCGGCACCATTCGATCGCCATGGCACCCGAACCGGTGCCGACGTCCCACAGCAGTTCGCCGGCGGCCGGACGCAGGAAGGCGAACGCCGTGGCCCGCTGGTGTCGTTTGGTGATCAGGCCATCATGTTCGAACGCGTCGTCGGGCAGCCCGGGGAGCACGCTCCGGTCAGCCAGCTCGCCGGGGCCGGGCAGGATGGGCGCATCATTCACCCGGCCGAGGCTACCCAATCAGCACCCAGGAGGAGCAAGATGAGCGAGTTCACACCGGGCACGGTCGTGCTGGTGGGCGGCGGGCCCGGTGACCCCGACCTGCTGACCATCGGCGGACTGCGTGCTGTGCGGGCGGCCGACGTCATCGCCTATGACCGGCTGGCGCCGCTGGGGGTGCTCACCGAAGCCAAGCCGGGTGCCGTGTTGATCGATGTCGGCAAGATCCCGCGGGGCCCGCAAACCCCGCAGGACCAGATCAACCAGCTGCTGATCTCGCATGCGCAGGCCGGCGCGCTGGTGGTGCGGCTGAAGGGCGGCGACAACTACCTGTTCGGACGCGGCGGCGAGGAGGCGCTGGCTTGCGCTGCCGCCGGGGTGAGTGTGCAGGTGATCCCGGGGGTCAGTTCGGCGCTGGCCGCCCCGGCGCTGGCGGGCATCCCGGTCACCCATCGTGGCTTGTCGCAGGGTGTCACCATTGTCAGCGGGCATGTGCCCCCGACGGACGACCGCTCGGAGTTGGACTGGGCCGCGATCGCCCGGACGCGCACCACGCTGGTGATCTTGATGGGGGTGAAGTACCTGCCCGAGATCGTCGCCACGCTGCTGGCGGCCGGACTGGACGCCGCAACGGCCGCCGCGATCGTGATCTCGGCCGGCTCACCGCAGATGCGGGTGCTGCGGGCCCCGGTTTCCCGGATCGCAGCGGTGGCGGCGGACGCCGGAGTCGAACCGCCGGCCATCACGGTGATCGGGGCGGTCGCGGAGTTGGAGTTGGGGTCGTGACCGCAGGCCCCACGGCCGGCTCAGCCCAGGCCGGCCAGCCAGGCCACGGCGTCCGCGGTGCTGCCCACCTCGGGCACGCCGTCGGGGGCCGCTGGCCGGCGCACCATGATCACCCGCACCCCAAGTTCGCGGGCGGCGTCCAGCTTCGCCGCCGTCAGGGCTCCCCCGGAGTCCTTGCTCACCAGCACCGCGACCTGCTCGCGACCCAGCAGGGCAAGCTCGCCGGCCAGCGTGAACGGGCCGCGGGCCTCGACGATGAGCCAACCCTGCGGTACCGGGTCACCCTGCCATTCGGCGACGCGGGCCACCACGTCGGTCAGCTCCCGGTAGGCCGGCAGCGGCTGGCGTCCGACTGTGAGCAGGACGCGCCCGCCTGCCCGGCCCGCAGCCACCGCGGCCTGCGAATGGTCACCCACCCAGACCCAATCGGACGCGTCGGGGTGGGTTCGCCAACCCGTGCGGGCGAACCGCAGCAGCGGGACGCCGGTCAGCGCACACGCTTGTGCGGCGTTGCCGGTCATCCGAGCGGCGAACGGGTGCGTCGCGTCCACCACGGCGCCCACCCCGGCGGTGCGCAGGTACTGCGCCAGTCCGTCGACCCCACCGAAGCCACCTACCAGGGACGCCGAACCGCCGCGCGCCTGCCGGGTGCGTCCGGCCACCGACTCGACCACCTCGAAACCGGCAGCCGCGAACGCTCCGGCCAATTCCCGCGCCTCAGCGGTGCCACCCAGCAGCAAGACTCGCACCACCACACCCTATTGGAGCGGCGATGACCGGCATCCTGATCGCAGGCACCTCGTCCGATGCCGGCAAGTCGCTGGTGGTGACCGGCCTGTGCCGGGCGCTGCGCAGACGAGGCATCGACGTGGCCCCGTTCAAGGCGCAGAACATGTCGAACAATTCGATGGTCTGCGCCGATGGCTCCGAGATCGGCCGGGCGCAGTATCTGCAGGCGCAGGCTGCCGGGGTCGAGCCCAGTAGCCTGCTGAACCCGGTGCTGCTGAAACCGGGCACCGACCGGCGGTCATTCGTCGTCCTGCGGGGGCGCCCGGGCGGCACGCTGGAGGCAGGTGAGTATGCCACCGGACGCCGCCACCTGGCCGAGGCAGCATTTGACGCCTACCGTGAGTTGGCCGCCCGCCACGAACTGGTGGTCGTCGAGGGTGCAGGGTCACCAGCCGAGATCAACCTGCGTACCGGCGACTATGTCAACCTGGGGCTGGCAAGGAAATTCGGCCTGCCGGTGGTGATCGTCGGCGACATCGACCGCGGCGGGGTGCTGGCCAGCATCTTCGGCACCTGGGGGCTGATCGACGACGCCGACCGGTCTCTGCTGGCCGGTTACATCATCAACAAGTTCCGTGGCGACCAGACCATCCTCACCCCTGGGCTGGCCGAGTTGAGTGCCCGCACCGGCCTGGAGAACCTCGGCGTCCTGCCCTGGCTGGGCGGGGTTTGGCTCGACGGCGAGGACGCGTTGCAGGTTGACCGGTGGCGCGCCGAGCTGCCGGCGTCCACCGGCCCGGTGCTGCGGGTGGCGGTGGTCCGGTTCCCGCGCATCTCGAACGCCACCGATGTGGAGGCCCTCGCACACACCCCGGGCGTCGACGTGCTGGTCACCGACGACCCAGCGCGGGTCAGGGACGCCGACCTGCTCGTGCTGCCCGGCTCCCGCTCGACCGTCAGCGACCTGGCCTGGCTGCGCAGCCGCGGGCTCGACCAAGTGGTCGCCGAACGGCACGCGGCCGGGCGTCCGGTGCTGGGAATCTGTGGCGGCTACCAGATGCTCGCCGACACCATCGCCGACGAGGTCGAATCCGGGGCCGGACACGTCTCCGGGCTCGGGGTGCTGCCCGTCAAGGTGCGCTTCGAGACCGCCAAGACGACCACCCAGACCACCCTGCAATGGCGCGGCCAACAGGTCTTCGGCTACGAGATCCACCACGGCCACTGCCAGCCGGTGGGGACGGCCGAACCCTTCCTCGACGGCTGGCGGCGCGACGCCAGCTTCGGCACGATGCTGCACGGCAGCCTGGAGAACGACGGTTTCCGGGCTGCCTTCCTCACCGAAGTGGCCGAGCTCGCCGGCAGCCCGTGGCGTCCCGACCCGGCCGCGACCGGCTATGGCGCCGCTCGCGAACAGATGATCGAAACCCTCGCCGACGCCGTTGCCCAGCACGTCGATCTTGACCGGCTGCTGGAACTCGCCCACATCAATCCCGGGCCGACCGTCAACGCCGACGCACCGGCGACCCGGCCGACACGCCAACGACCGCTGCTGATCGTCCACACCGGCGACGGCAAGGGGAAGACCACCGCCGCGCTGGGCATGGGGCTGCGCGCCTGGACACAGGGCTGGTCGGTCGGGGTCCACCAATTCATCAAGGCGCCGACCTGGCCGACCGGGGAGCGGCTGGCTTATCAGGCGCTCGCGTCGACCCACGCCCGAACCGGACAGGGCGGGCCCATCGAATGGCGCAGCTTGGGCGCCGGACGCACCACCACCCGCGCCGCCGCCGCCCGAGACCATGCCGGTCTGGCCCGGGCGGGCTGGCTGCGGATCGCCGAACAACTGGCTGCCGAAACCCACGACCTGTACATCCTGGACGAGTTATGCCACGCGCTGCACAAGGGCTGGCTCGACGTTGAAGAGGTGGTGGAAGTGCTGGCCAACCGGCCCGGGCACCAGCACGTGGTGATCACCGGCCGCAATGCGCCCGCCGAACTGCTGGCGATCGCCGACCTGGCCTGCGACGTCCGGAAGCTGAAGCACCCGTTCGACCAGGGCGTCAAGGGCCAACCCGGGATCGAGTGGTGATGGTGACCCCGCGTCTGGTGCTGGCTGCGGCCAACTCCTCGGCAGGCAAGACCACCATCAGCATCGGCCTGCTGGCCGCCCTCACGGCCCGCGGCCTGCGGGTCGCCCCGTTCAAAGTCGGCCCCGACTATATCGACCCGGGCTACCACGCACTGGCAACCGGGCGTCCCGGCCGCAATCTGGACGCCTGGCTGTGCGGCACCCGCCGAATCTCCCCACTGCTCGCCCACGGCACCACCGACGCCGACATCGCGGTAGTCGAGGGGGTGATGGGGCTCTACGACGGCCGCCTGGGCATCACCGAAGGCCGTCACGGGTTCGGCTCGACCGCCCACATCGCCAGCCTGCTTCAGGCCCCGGTGGTGCTGGTACTCGATGCCTCCGGGGTCTCCCGGACGCTGGCTGCCACCGCGTTGGGCCTGGCCAGGCACCCCGACGCCCCGAAAGTGGCCGGGGTGATCCTGAACAAGACCGGTTCGGCAAGAGCGGTCGACGAACTGCGGGATGCGTTCGACCAGATCGGGTTGCCGGTGTTGGGCGCGGTGCCGCGCGACCGTGATCTGGTGGTGCCCTCGCGGCACCTCGGCCTGGTGCCGGCCGAAGAACAAGACCAGGCCCGGGCGGTGGTCGAGGCCGCCGCCGCACTGGTCGCGGCCCACGTCGACCTGGACGCCGTGCTGGCCATCGCCGGCAGCGCGCCGGCGCTGGGCGCCGAGCCGTGGCGTCCCGAGGCCCAAGTGAAACCGGTGGCGGGCAGGCCGAGGATCGCCGTCGCCGGCGGGCGGGCCTTCACGTTCCGCTACGCCGAGACCACCGAACTGCTGCTGGCGGCCGGCTGCGAGGTGATCGAGTTCGATCCGTTGACCGATCCGGCGTTGCCGGTGGGCACCGGCGGCCTCTACCTGGGCGGCGGGTTCCCGGAGGTCTACGCCGAGGAGTTGGCCGCCAACCGGGCCTTGCTGGCCGAGATCCGCGCCGCGGTCGAAGCCGGCCTGCCCACCGTCGCCGAATGCGCCGGCCTGCTGTACCTCGGCCGCAGCCTCGACGGCATCGACCTGGCCGGCGTCCTGCCGTTGGACGCCCAGTTCTCCCCCCGGCTCACCCTCGGCTACCACACCCTGACCGCCGCAACCGATTCGGTGGCCACCCGGGCCGGCGAGCAGGTGCGGTCCCACGAGTTCCACCGCACGACCACGCGTCCCGCCCCGGACGCCGCGACACCGCCCGCGGCCTGGCTGGTCGACGGATCCCAGACCGATGGGGTCGCCGGTACCCGGCTGCTGGCCTCCTACCAACACGTCCACTGGGCCGGACACCCACAGCTCGCGCAGCGGTTCGCGCAGTCCGCCGCCGACTTCGGCGACTCACCCAGCAGCTGGCAGGCGCCGACCGGGCTTCGCCCGCTACCGGCTCCCGATCTGCGTCATCATGGGGACGCCCAGACCCGCCGCGGCCTGGTCGATCTCGCCGTCAACGTGCACCCGGCGCCGGATTGGCTGTTGACCGGGCTGACCCGGGCCCCCGGCAGCTGGCGGGCCTACCCCGACGCCACCCCAGCCCGGCACGCGCTGGCAGACCGCTACCGCCTGGAGCCGGGCCAGGTCTTGCCCACCGCGGGGGCTGCGGACGCCTTCACCCTGATGGCACGCACCTTCCCGGCCCGCCGGGTGACGATCATCCATCCGCAGTTCACCGAACCCGAACTGGCCTGGCGGCTTGCCGGCCACCAGGTCCGGCGCCTGCTGCTGCGCCCCGGCGAAGGGTTCAGATTGGACGCCGACCGGATCGGCGAACAGCCCGACCTGATCGTGATCGGCAACCCGACGAACCCGACCGGAGTGCTGCACCCGGCCGCCGAGATCAGGCGGCTGGTGCGTCCGGGCCGGATCGTGGTGGTCGATGAAGCGTTCATGGACTTCGTGCCGGGCGAGACCCAGTCGCTGCTGGGCGGCGACCTGACCGGCATCCTGGTCACCCGCTCGCTGACCAAGCTGTGGGGCATCGCGGGGCTGCGGGCCGGCTTCGTGGCCGGTGACGGGTCGCTGGTTGCCGAACTGGCCGCCCACCAGGAGCCCTGGGCGGTCGCCACCCCGGCGCTGGACGCGATCGTGGCGACCAGCACCCCCCGCGCCGGCAGCCACGCAGCACGGGTCGTCGAGCAGGTGACGGCCGATCGGGCGGCGCTGGTCAATTCGCTGGCGGCCCTCGGATTCCCAGTCGCCGGCGACCCGCAGACCCCGTTCGTGCTGGTCGACACATCGGCCATCGGCCCGGACAGCGTCCACGAGGAGTTGGCCGACGCCGGGTTCGCGGTGCGACGTTGCGACAGCTTCCCGGGACTCGGCCCCAGCTGGATCAGGCTTGCAGTGAAGGACGCCCAGACCAGCCGCGCGGTGGCGAACTGCCTGGCACGGCTGCGGGAGACTGCCTGCGCAGCGCACGAGCCAGCCGACCGGAGGGCGCCTCAGTCACCGAGCTGACCCGGGTATGGCCGGGTCCGGACGGTCCCTGGGGACCGGTCGTCCCCCCAGAACACCAAAACCGGGTCCGGACGGTCCCTGGGGACCGGTCGTCCCCCCGAGGACGCAGAAAGGGCCCAGCAGCAAGCCGGGCCCTTTCTGGTAGTGACTGTTGTCAGCGGACGACGGTGATGTTGGCCGCCTGCAGGCCCTTCGGGCCCTGCTGGACCTCGTAAGAGACCTTGTCGCCCTCATTCAGGGAACGGAACCCGGTGGAATTGATCGCCGAGAAATGGGCGAACACGTCGGCCGAGCCATCGTCAGGAGCGATGAAGCCGTAGCCCTTGTCGCCGTTGAACCACTTGACGGTACCGGTAGCCATTGTGTCTTTCTTCTCCTCTATTAAGAAGCGGAGCATCCGCGGTCGCGGTGCTCTGTGGTGCAGCTGCAATGAACGCTTCCCGCAAGGACTGCCACCGTTGGAAACCAACGGATACACCTAACCAGCAAAAGCCAATTCAAACAACTTCTGAGCCAACCTACTCGCCGGCACGCGAAAACACAATCGGGAGGGGTCACCGCGGGCGTCCACCAACCCCAAGACAACCGCGAGACCGCTACCCGTCACCCAAGAACGGATTGATGCAGGCTTCAAGTTGTTGGTCACCCGCGATCGTGGGTGCCAGCATTGCGGCCGCCAGCACGATCACCGGCGGCAGCCAGACACGCCAATGCTGAGGGTCGATCATGCGTCCATGGTCACACTGCCGGCCGCGATCAGGCTGCGAACCGGTGGGTGGTGTTGGGTGGGCGACCCACTCGGACGTAACCTCCGCTTGTGACTGCGCTGTTCCTGGCCTCGGCCGTGGTGGCGATGACCTTGTATGGCACCGCGTCGGTGCTGCAGGCCCATGCCGCGCGCCGAGCCACCGGCCCGGCCGTGCTGCGCCATCCCGCCTATCTCGCCGGGCTGGCCTGTGATGGGCTGGCCTGGGCAGCGCAGGTGGTCGCGATGTGGCGGCTGCCCATGTTCACGGTGGAGGCGATCTTGGCCGGCTCATTGGCCGTCACCATCCTGATCGGTATTCCCGCGCTGGGGCTGCGACCAACTCGGTGGGACTGGCTCGGTGTCGCCCTCACCTGTGTCGGGGTGGGTGTGGTGTCGGTGGCGGCAGGCCCGGAGCGATCGGCTTCACCGGACGCTGGGCTGCGCTGGGCACTGCTGGCGACTCTGTTGGCCACCTTGTTGGTTGCAGCGTTGAGCTACCAGCGGGGCGGCATGGTGGTCCAGGGTTTGGTGGCCGGATTGGGTTACGGACTGTCGGCGGTCTTCGTCCGGGTCACGATGCAGTTGTCCGGCGCAGGCACATCCTGGCTGGTGATCCCCGAGCTGTACCTGGCCCTGTTGGCGGGCGGGTGCGGGGTGGTGATGTACGCGCGTGCCCTCGAGCACCAGCGGGTCGGCCCACCGACCGCACTGCTGTGGGTGGTCGAAGTCGTCGGGCCGGGGACGATCGGTCTGCTGGCGCTGGGCGACACGATCCGTTCCGGATGGGTGCCGGCCGCAGCGCTGGGGGTGGCTGCGGCCGTGGCCGGCTGCGTGCTCTTGGCCATGAGCCCGACCCAGCAAGAAGCCGGGGCCTAGCGATGGGGCCGCTCAGCTTGCTCTCAGCCCGGTCCTCGTAGCGTCCGTACCGAACTCGGATTCGTCAGGGGAGAGTCGACGAATGACCATGCACAACACCAAAGCACCGAATCAGCAATCTGTCCCGGCAGCGCTGACCCTGTCACAGGCGGCCGCGCAAGCCCCGGACCAGGTCTTGGGGCTCCTGTCGTCCAGCCCGCAAGGGTTGAGTTCATCTGAGGCGGCCTCCCGGCTCGCCGCCAACGGACCCAACGTGCTGCCGTCCCGCAAGGTGACGTGGGTGATGGTGCTGTGGCGACAGGTGAAGAGCCCGATCCTGCTGCTTCTGGTGGTGGCCGCCGTCTTGTCGTTCGTCACCGGTGACCGCGCGGACGCGTCCATCATCCTGGTGATCCTGCTGGCCAGCGTCGGGCTCGGGTTCGGCAACGAATGGCGTGCTGAACGCCAGGCCAGCTCGCTGCACGACCAGGTCTCGCACACGGTCGTGGTCGTCCGTGATGGCAAGGCGAGCGAGGTCCCGGTCGCCGATCTGGTGGTTGGGGACGTGGTGCGGCTCAGCCTGGGTGCCGTGGTGCCGGCCGACCTGCGGCTGCTCAGCGCCACCGACCTGTCCTGTGACGAGGCGGTGGTCACCGGCGAATCGGTGGCGTCCGACAAATCCGTCGAGCCGGTGCAACCGGACGCGGCGCTGGGCGACCTGAGCAGCGCGCTGCTGATGGGCACCGTGGTGCATTCCGGCTCTGGCGAGGCGGTCGCCGTGGCAACCGGAGCCGATTGCATCTTCGGCCACATTGCCGCGTCGTTGGCCACCGAACTCCCCCAAACTGGCTTCCAGAAGGGCCTTTCGAAGTTCTCGATGTTCTTGCTCTACGTGGCGCTGACGCTGACCGTGCTGATCTTCGTGGGCAACGCCCTGCTGCACCGGCCCCTCCTGGACGCGCTGTTGTTCGCACTGGTGATCGCGGTCGGCATCACCCCGCAGCTGTTGCCCGCAGTTGTCAACACCTCGCTGGCGGCCGGTGCCGCAGCCCTGGCGAAGCAGGACGTGCTGGTCAAGCGGCTGGCCTGCATCGAGGACCTCGGCAACGTCGACATCCTGGTCACCGACAAGACCGGCACCCTGACCCAGGGCAAGATCGGCTATCAGCGGGCCGTACCGGCGCAGGGCCACGATGAGTCGGAGCTGGAACGGCTCGGTCTGCTCGCCTGCGAGACCGACTTCACCCAGGCCGGGGCGTCCCCGGTCGGGCAGAACGAAATCGACCGCGCCCTGTCGGAACAGATCGCCGAGCACACCGACCTGACCGGGTGGCAGCGGCTGCAGCTGCGTCCGTTCGACCACGATTCGCGCACCTCTGCCGTGCTCGGCGCGTCCGGGCCGGACGAGCACCTTCACATCCTGAAAGGCGCCCCCGAATCGGTACTGCCGCACTGTGCAGCTGTCGCGCCGGCCGACCTCGCCCAGCGCGACGCGTTGTTCGCCGGCGGCTCCCGGACGATCGCGGTCGCCACCCGCAACGCAGGCAACGAAACCAGCCTGCCGGCAACCATTCCGGACGACTTCACCCTGATCGGCTACCTGGCCTTCCTCGACCAGCCAAAACCGGACGCCGGCGAGTCGCTGCAACGCCTCGCCGAATTGGGGGTGGCAGTCAAGGTGGCCACCGGCGACAACCTGGTGGTGGCCGAGAAGGTCTGCCGTGACCTCGGCCTCGAAGTCGGCAGCCCGCTGACCGGTGACGCGATCGACGCCATGGCTGACGACGAACTGTACGACGCAGTGCACCACACCGCTTTGTTGGCCCGTGTTTCACCGGACCACAAGGCCCGTATCATCACCGTCCTGCGCCGCCACCACACCGTCGCGTTCCTGGGCGACGGGGTGAATGACGCGCCGGCGCTGCACCGGTCGGACGTCGGCATCTCGGTCGACACCGCCACCGACGTGGCCAAGGATGCCGCCGATGTCGTCCTGCTGAAGAAGGACCTCGGCGTCATCATCGACGGCATTGTGGGTGGCCGGCGCACCTTCGCCAACACGATCAAGTACGTGATGATGGGCACGTCGTCCAATTTCGGCAACATGTTCTCGGCCTCGATCGCCTCGATCGTGCTGCCCTTCTTGCCGATGTTGCCCAGCCAATTGCTGTTCAACAACCTGCTCTACGACACCTCACAGCTGGCGATCCCGACCGACGCCGTCGATGACGAGGCGCTGCGCAAGCCTGCCCACTGGGACATCGGACGCATCCGCAAGTTCATGGTCATGTTCGGGCCCGTCAGCTCGCTCTTCGACTTCCTCACCTTCGCGTTGATGCTGCTCGTCTTTCACGCCGGGCAAGCCGAGTTCCGAGCTGGCTGGTTCGTGGAATCCCTTGCGACCCAAACGCTGATCGTGCTGGTCATCCGTACCCGCCGCATCCCGTTCTTCCGCAGCCGCCCCTCCACCGCCATGCTGGTCGCGGTGCTGGGCGTCGTAGCGATCGGCGCGGCCATCCCCTATCTGCCGTTCGCCACCGCGATCGGCTTCGCACCGCTGCCATGGCCGTTCTTCGCCGCCCTCGTCGGCATCGTGCTGGTCTACCTGCTGCTGGTCGAAGGCATGAAATGGCTCTACTACCGTGAACGTCCGGCCGGCGAGACGCCAGTCGCCCACCGCGACACCAGTGCCCTGCCGCCCGCCGCGATCCTTCACACCGTGCGGCGACAACGCCGCATCGCCCGGCGCGCCAACCGGTTCCAGGCCCATCCGAGCAGGCCGGCCCGGGTGGGCTGAGTTCAGCGCGGCTTCACGAACGGGAAGCTGAGCACCTGCCGGATCGAGGTGCCGGTCAGCGCCATCACCAGCCGGTCCAGCCCGATGCCGAGGCCGCCGGTAGGGGGCATTCCGAGTTCGAGGGCTCCCAGGAAATCCTCGTCGATCTCCATCGCCTCGGGGTCGCCGAGGGCGGACTTCCAGGACTGCTCGACCAGTCGCTGACGCTGGACGAGCGCGTCGGTGAGTTCGGAGTACGCGGTGCCCAGCTCCATGCCGCCGGCCACCAGATCCCAGCGCTCCACCAGACCCGGCTTGTCGCGATGTGGCGCGGTGAGCGGTGAGGTCTCTTCGGGGAAGTCGACATAGAAGGTCGGACGCACCGTCTGGTGCTCCACCAACTCATCGTAGAGTCCCTCGATCACCGCACCGGGCCCCCAACCATCGCGGACAGCCACCTCGTGGCCACGGGCGATCGCCAGCAATGCGTCCAGATCGGTGTCGATCGCGACCGGCTCGCCAACCGCCGCCGACACCGCCTCGCAGACCGCGACGACCGGCCACTCCCCCGAGATGTCGGTGAGCACGACGGCACCGGATTCGTCCGGCAGCGGCATCACCGGACGACCATGCACCGCAACCGCAGCCGCCTCGATCATGCGCCGGGTGAGCAACCGCATGTCGTGGTAGTCGGCGAACGGCTGGTAGGCCTCCACCACGGTGAATTCCGGGTTGTGGGACGCGTCGGTCCCCTCGTTGCGGAAGTTGCGGCCGATCTCGAAGATCGGCCCGATCCCGCCCACCAGCAGCCGCTTCAGCGGGAGCTCGGGGGCGATCCTGAGCACCAGGTCGGTGTCGTAGGCGTTGATGTGGGTGCGGAACGGCCGAGCCGAGGCGCCCCCGTTGGTGGTGCCGAGGATGGGCGTCTCAACTTCAGTGAAGCCTTCGGCCACCAAGGTGGCGCGCACCGCACCGATTGCCCGGCTGCGGGCCTTGAGTAGTTCCAACTGGTCGGGGTGGACGATCAGGTCGAGCGACCGGTCACGGGTTCGGGCCTGCGGATCGGCCAGCCCACCGAACGGCACCGGACGCAACGCCTTCGCGATCACCGTCCAGTCGCCGACGAGCCAGGACGGCGTCCCCGACCGTGACCGGCCGACGACGGCCTGCACTTCCAGCAGGTCACCGACGTCGACCAGGTGGGCGAAGTCGGTGACCGACGCCCTACCCAACGCGCCCGCGTCCAGCAGCAACTGGACGGTGTGGGACTGGTCGGTCAGGTCGGCAAAACAGACCCGGCCATGGTGCCGGATGGCCCGGACCCGGCCTGCGAAGGTCGCCGACTGCCTGTCGACCGGCATCGGGTCGGGCAATGCGCTCAGCGGCACGGACTCCCGGTGCCCGATCGGATACCCGGACCTGCCGGTGGCCCGTAACCCGGTCAAGTGCCGCATCCGGTGCCGAGGCTGGTCGGCTGCGGTGGCCAGCCAGTCGTCGGGGGTCGGGGGCGCCTCAAGCGCCCGCACCTTTTCGAGGTCTGCCTGCGACAACCTTGCCCAGGCATCCGACCTGTGGAAACGCGCCTTGGTGGACCAGTCGGGCAGGAACCCTTCGGCGACCATTGAGGCGTGAGCCACGCCGGGCACTGTCAGCAGCGACGCCACCGCCAGATAGCGCGGCTGCCATTTCGGATGGTATTTCGCGTTTGCCCGATAGAGGCGCTGCAACTGCCAGAAGTGGTCGAGTAGACCCAGCAGGCGGGAACTGACCCGCTCCAAGGGGGCGGCCGCCACGTCCTCGGCCCGTGCAAAGACGTGCCGGAGCACAGCGAAGTTCAGGGAAACCTGAGTGATGCCGTGGTCGCGGGACCAGGTCATCAGTTCGGCGACCATGAACTCCATCACCCCATTCGGGGCGTCGGCGGTGCGCCGCATCACATCGAGGGACAACCCTCGCCGTCCCCACGGGTTGAACGTCAGCAGCGCAAGCGGGGTGCCGGACGAGTCCTTGGCCCAGACGACCACCAGCCGGCCGTCCGCAGGGTCACCGAGGCGTCCCATCTCCATGGAGAAGCCGCGTTCTTCGTCACCGGTTCGCCACTTGTCGGCCAGTGTGCTGACTTCTTGCAGCGAATCGGCGCTGAGATCCGCCTGCCAGTTGATTTCGGCGACCACACCCTCGCGGTGCAGCCGCTGCCAGGCCCGGCGGACTTCGGTCAGCGACGTGGAGTCGAGCCGGAAGGTCTCCGGGTGCAGGATGGCCTCGTCACCGAGCCTGATGACCTCGAAGCCGAGTGTCCGAGCGTAGGCGCGGGCACCGGTCTCGCTGCAGGCCAGCACAGCCGGCGTCCAACCGTAGTCGCGGGCGTATGCCTCCCACGAACCGATGGTCTCGTCCCAGGCCAACGGGTCGCCGATCGGGTCGCCGGCGGCCAAGCAAACCCCGCCGAAGACCTGGTAGCCGATAGCGGCCCGCCGATGGGGGCCGAAGTGCAGCAGCTTGTCGCGGCGGGTGGCGACGTAACCGAGCGAATCCGGATCGCCGTATTTGCTGAGCAGCCGGCGAATCTCAATCTCCTGCTCCGGCTGCCACTGGTCGCGGCTGCGCCACGAACGCAGGAAGACGTAGACCGCGGCCAGGATGGCGACGCCCATGATCGCCGATGCCAGTTGGGGCACCAGGTGGCCAACTTGGACGCCATGCCAAGACTGTGGGGGATGCAGCCCGACCGCATGCAGCAGGGCCGTCGCCGTCTGTTGCCAGGCCGGTCCACTGGCACCCGGCCAGAGCAGCACCGCCACGTGGGTAGCCCCGACCGCCAGCAGCAGGCCGCCCAGCAGCCAAGCGCCGGCGGCCAGCCAGGAACCCCGCGGCACTCGAGCGCGGAAGGCCGGCCACAACCAGACCACGGCGGCGGCCATCGCGATCGAGACGATCGACGAGCCGATGATCAACGGAACCGATTCGACGTCCCGGCCGTCTGGCGCCAAGGTCTTGCCGGCGGCCAGGTTGACCAGGTCGGCCGCCGTCCACACGATGCCCGCCGCCTGGAAGACGCCGACCGCGACCAGGGCCAGCCGTTTGCGGTGCAGCAGGCCCGCGGCGATCAGGCCAAGTCCGATGGCCGAGACCAGCGACGGGGTGACTGGTACGTTCAGCAACCCGAACCCGGTCTCCAGCCAGCTCGCCCGGGGCATGTGGTGCACGATCCGGTAGGTCAGCCACAAGAACGCCGCCACCGCTGTGGCGGCCACGTACAGCCAGGTCAGGGCGCTCGCCCCGGCGCGTCGCGCACGCGAGATCACGACGCCACCCAGGCGAACTGCGCAGAATTCTCACCGAGCCATTGCAGGCCGGCTTGGGTGCCTGCCGTCCAGACCGCCCAACTGTGGCCGCCGGCTTCGACCAAGGCGACAGTGAGCACCGTGGGGGCACGCACCTTGGGGGCGAACTGCTGCACTGAGTCATAGGGCGCACTGTCGTCCTTGGCGGTCCAGAACCACAGCTTGACCGAAGGCGCCTGCTCGCTGGCGATCCGTCCCAGGTCGTAGACGGGGTCGCCGTCAGGACGCAACGCCGACCCGTTGAAGCGGATCTGGAAGTAGCCGGACAGACTCAGCGAGTACCCGAACGTCTCCGGGTGGCGCAGGGTCAGCATGGACGAACACCAGCCGCCGGCACTGAACCCGAGAGTGGCCCAAGCGTCCGGTCTGTCGACTGTGCGCAAGTTGGCCTTCGCCCACGCCACCAGGTCGGAACTGACGAAGGTATCCATGCGCACGCTGCCGTCGGCCGAATCGACGCATTCGGTGTCCAGGTTGTTCGGAAAGACGGTGGGCACCACCACGATAGCGTCCCGTATCCGCTGCGCGGATACCAGGCTGGGGATGATCTGCCCCACCGGAAGGTTCTGCTGGTAGGCGTCCACCGAACCGGGGATGCCTTGGAAGGCAAAGATGACCGGGTAACGCCGCTCCGGATGTGACAGGTAGCCGGGCGGCAACCAGATCAGGGTCTCCGATGTCATCCCGCTGGTCGGCCCGATGATGTTCAGCCGCAGGTATTGGCCTTGCGCTGTGTCGTCCTGCCAGGTTTGCCCGGCAAAGGCCGGGTTGTTGCGCGGATCAGCCTGCAGCGACGAGACCGACCCGCTCCCCCAGTCGCTGGCGGCCACGGGCGCCGTCTGGGCCGGTCCACCGAAGGTCTGCACCGTGGCGCTGTCGCGGACCCCCAGCACGCTGCGCCAAGTCGGGTACCAGTCGTTGCTGCGGTTCAGCATCAGCCCGATCATCGCCACCGAGCAGACCACCGAGACCAAGACCGCTGCACCCTGCTGGACGATCGCCCGCCAGCCGGTGCGCCGGTGCCACGGCACCCACCAAACCGCCCAACCCACGACCGCGACCGTGACAAGACCTGCACTGACCAGGAAACCGGTTGCGACCGGCTGGAACCAACTAGGCATGCGGCACCTCGCGGCGGGTGGCCAGCAGCAGACCAGTGAGGCTGATCAGCGCGATCACCAGGTGCGTCGTCAGCGTTGCGGCGAAGGCGTCCCAGGCGGTGTGCAGGACGATGACGCCGATGAACGTACCGATCGTGGCGGCCACCCACCACCCCCTGCCGGCGGAGTAACGAGCCCGCCACGCCACCGCGACCACCATGCCGGTCCAGGCGATGTGGCAGGCCGGCGCGAAGATCCCCCGCAACAGCAGGGTCTGGTCGGCGGCGGCCAGACTGCCCGTCTCCAGCAGCACCGCGAACGCATAGCCCATCGTCTCGAGGACCGCGAACCCTGCTCCCGCCGCGACACCGATGACGCCGCCGGCATCGCGACGCGGCGCCACCCCGACGAGCAACAACCCGATCGGGACGGCGACCTTGATCGACTCCTCGATGATCGCCACCCCGAGCGGCGGCGCGCCACCGCTCGGGGTGGCCAGCATGGATTCCAGCACCGACGCGAACAAGACCCCGACCACCCCACCCACCGCGGCGACCCCGGCCAGCGCGGTGCCGGGCACGATCGGTTCCGGCCCGCGCCGATCCAGCCAGGTAAGCACCGTGAGCGGCACGCTGAGCGCCCCCACGATCAGCAAGGTGGGGAACAGCACTACGTTCTTGGTGGCGATCATGGTGAACAGCACCAGCCAGTACGCCACAATGCCCGAGAGCAGGATCATGAGCCAGGACAACCGGTGGGTCACGTTCATGACCCGGACGCTAGCCCGGGGTCGCTGAGGCCACGCTGAGAGGAGCAGGATGGCGGCATGACCAACGAACCGCTCGTGGCCGGTCGGTGGACGGCGCCGGGAGTACGCCGGCAGACCACCGTCATCGCCACCTTGGTGATCGCCGCCACCCTCTTGCTCGGCGGGGCCGCGATGGTCGCGGCATTGGCCCAGGAACTGACCAGCGAGGCGCAGTCAGATCAGACTGAACGGGCCGGTGAGGCCGCCGACCTGGTGCGGCTGCAAGGCCCGCAGGCGCTGGCCGACCACCCGGTTGCCGGGCACCTGATCGCTGGCGGCCTGCTCCAAGTGGTGGACTCCACCGGGCAACTGGCCTGGACGTCGAACCCGAGACGAGCCCAGCCCGCGTCCGACCTGCTGCTGGCCCCCGGGCAGACCGACAGCCAGACGATCATGACGCTGTTCGGTGGCGAGGATGACCGCACGATCGCCGCTCAAGGGGTGTCGTACGCGGGTCAGGAGTACACGGTGCTCGCCGTGGGTTCCTTGCGGGCAGTCGAGGTTGCGGTGCGCCGTGACGCTTTGTCCATCCTGATCGGTGCCCCGCTACTCGCCGTGCTCGGCGGTTTCGCGGCGTGGGTGGGCGTGGGACGGACCCTGCGTCCGGTCGAGGAGATCCGGACGAGCGTCGAAGCCATCTCCGGTCATCAGTTGGACGCCCGGGTCCCCGAACCTCCCGGCGATGACGAGATCGCCCGGCTGGCGCGCACCATGAATTCCATGCTCGACCGGTTGGATCATGCCCAGCAGAGCCAGCGCCGGTTCGTGGCTGACGCGAGTCACGAGTTGCGTTCGCCGATCGCCACCCTTTCGGGGGGACTCGAGATCCTGGCCGATCAGCCCGCCGAACTGCCCGAACTGCTGCCGGTGCTGTCGGCCGAGACTCGCCGGCTGGCCGAGCTTGCCGAGGGCCTGCTGTTGTTGGCCAAGTCGGATGCGGGCCGGGCGCGCAGCCACCAACGGGACGTGGACTTGGACGAGATCGTCGCCGCGGAGGCCCGCCGACTACGGGCCGAACCCGGCCTCGAGGTTTTGGTGCGGACGGTTCCAGCGCGGGTCAGCGGCGACCAGGCCGCGCTGGCTCGACTGGTGCGTAACCTGGCCGACAACGCCCGATCGGCTTGCCAGGGCCGGATCGGGCTGGAGTTGACCGTGGCGGGGGCGACGGCGATCATCCGGGTGGACGACGACGGCCTGGGGATTGCGCCGGAGGATCGGCAGGTCATCTTCGACCGCTTCGTCCGGTTGGACGAGTCCCGCAGCCGCCGGCCCGGCGGTGCCGGATTGGGGCTGGCGATCGTCCAGGCAACCGCCCAAGCGCAGGGGGGTTCGGTGAGCGTCGGTGAGTCGGCGTGGGGCGGGGCGCGGTTCGAGGTGCGGCTGCCGATGGGCGCGACGACGGGCGAACTCAGCTGAGCCGATAGCCCATGCCGCGGATGGTCTCGATGTGCCGACGTCCGCCCGGCTGGTCGAGTTTGCGCCGCAGGTAGCCCACATACACCTCGACCACGTTCACGTCCCCCTCGAACGCCGAATCCCAGACGTGGTCGAGCAGTTCGGTCTTGCTCAACACCTCGCCGCAGTGGTGCATCAGGTATTCGAGCAGGGCGAATTCCTTTGCGGTGAGCCGCAGCGGCTCTCCAGCCCGGGACGCGGAGCCGCGGGCGCGATCCAAGGTGAGGTCACCGACGAGCAGTTCGGCAGGGCGGGCACCCGCGCCGCGGCGAATCAATGCGTGCAGTCGAGCAGCCAGCACCGCGAGGCTGAACGGCTTGGTCAGGTAGTCGTCGGCCCCGAGATCGAACGCGTCGACCTCGTCCCACTCGCCGTCCTTGGCCGTGAGCATCAGCACCGGCGTCCAGACCTGTCGGGCACGCAACTGTCTCAGCACGTCATAACCGTTCAGGCCGGGCAACATGATGTCGAGCACAACCACGTCATAGTCGTTCTCGGTGGCCGCCCACAGGCCGTCCGGCCCGGTCAGCTCGACATCGACGACGAATCCTTGGTTGGTCAGCGCCTTGCGCACCACCACGCCCAGATGGACGTCGTCCTCCACCAGCAGCACCCGCACCGCAGACTCCATCATCAGCGTTGGTCCATTCCTGCCGAAAGGCTACCGGCGCCCGGCGAGGCCGGCGCGACGACGAGGACGCGAATGGCAGCTGCCGCGAAGGCGAGCAACGGCACCACGAACAGGGCGCCGGCAAGCCCGGCAAGCAAGGTGGCCGCAGTTATCCCGATGATCACCACGAGCGGATGCAGCGACACGGCATGTCCCATCAGCCAGGGCTGCAAGAGGTGGATCTCCGCCTGGTGGACCACGATGACGATGGCAAGCATGATCAGCGCGGCCACGGCCCCCTTCACCAGAAAGGTCAAGGCCACGCAGACCGCGCCAGCGATGATGATGCCCAGGATCGGGACGAAGGCGGTGACGAAGACCAGCAAGCCCATCGCCGGCGCGGTGGGCACACCGATGATCGCCGCGCCGATCCAGATCAGCACGCCCTCCAAGGACGCGATGACCACTTGCATGTGCATGTAGGCGCTCAGGGCCCGCCAACCGGCACGCATCGCGCGAACGTAGGTCCGGCGCGACCGCCTTGGCACCAGCAGCACCGTCTGCCACCAGATCCGTCGGCCGTCGGCCAGCAGCAGGATGGTGACGAGAAGACAGACGATGAAGCCGGCCAGTACCTCGGTCGCGGACGCCCCCACCGTCCAGACACCCTGGCTCAGATCGGACGCGTGGCTGGTCACCCACTGCTGGGCTTGGTCACCCCACGCGCCGAGTTGGGCCGCATTCACGTGCAGCGGGCCTGCCGCCAACCAATCGACGAACCGGTTCCACCCTTCGGAGACGCGCTGGGACGAGCCGCTCAGACTGCCCGCGACGTTCGTCACGACCAGGCCGATGGCGAGCCCGGCGAGTCCGAAGAAGCCCACCACTACCAGCGGCGCGGTCAATAGCGGCGGCAGACGGAACCGGCGACCCAATCGCACCAGCGGGTTCAGCAGGACGGTGAGCAGGAGCGCGACAGCCAAAGCAATCACCAACATCGGCAGCTTGGCAACCGATTGGGCGACAATCCAGCCCGCGGCGCCCAACACGATCAGCCGCCAACCCCAGGCAGCCGCCACGGCGAGCGGGCGGGGCACCAGGGAAACCTCGCTTACTGCGGGAACTGTGCTCATGGGGCCAGCTTGTGGCAACGGGGCTGAGGATGCGCTGAGAGACCGCCCAACACCGCCCGACGGACTGGGCCGGTGTTGGGCGCCGCGCCATGATTGGAGGAGCACCCATTCCCGAAACGACAGCACAAGGAGGATGCCGCATGGTCGAGGTGCGCGATCGCGATCCAAGAAGCACTGACCTGTTGACCGCGCGGCTGTTGGAGAGCGGAGCGGTGAAGCTGGCGGTCACCAGTGACGACGTCCAGGAACTCGCGGAGCGCCTCTACCTGATCAAGGTCGAGTTCGCCCGGTTCACACTGTTCTACCAAGGCGGCATCGAAGAGATATCGACCAAGTTGAGCATCTTGCGCCAGGAGTTCGAGTGCACGCACGACTACAGCCCCATTGAGCACGTCCGGTCGCGGCTGAAGACTCCCGAAAGTATGGCGGACAAGGCCATGAAAATCGGTTGCGAGCTCACCATCCCGGCCTTGAGAGACCGGATCAGGGACATCGCCGGAATCAGGATCACCTGTAGCTTCACCTCGGACGTGTACTGGGTTGCCGACATGTTGTCGCAACAACCAGACATC
>CALMKG010000326.1 GCA_937867175.1 uncultured Propionibacterium sp.
CTAGGGCGTGTTGATTAAGTCGGTCTTGATCCAGATGAGGGTCGAGGAGAGGCAGATGGCAGCGCGGTAGTTTCGGGCGAGTTTGTCTGATCGCATTGCGATGCCGCGCCACTGCTTGAGGCGGTTGAAGCATCGTTCGACGACGTTGCGGCCTTTGTAGCGTTCTCTCTGATCGGTGCCGAAGTCGATCGGCCGGCCCGGCTTCTTCCGGCGGTGCGCGATCTGATCGTCGCGTTCGGGGATGGTCGTCGCGATGCCGTGCGCGCGTAGCCAGGCCCGGTTCGCCTTCGATGGGTATCCCTTGTCAGCGAGTACCCGATCAGGTCGCGTGCGCGGGCGCCCTCGTGACGCGCGGGGCACGCAGATGTCATCGAGCGTGGCCGCGAGCATCGTGGTGTCGGCGGTGTTGCCGCCGGTGAGCACCATGCCCAACGGCCTGCCGCGCCCATCGGCGACCAGATGCACCTTCGTTGTCAGCCCGCCGCGGGAGCGCCCGATCGCGTGATCAGGCGGCTCGACCCGCGGATTCTTGTGATTCGGTGGAGCCCCCTGTGTCCCGAGGGAGGGTCGCACCGTGCTGATGCACGCGCGCGATCGTGGAGTCAATCGAGACCACCCAGTCGATCTTCCCGGCAGCGTCCGCCTGCTTCTGCACCTCGGCCAGCAGCTTCTCCCATGTGCCGTCCTCGGCCCACCGGTTGAAACGCTTGTAGATCGAGTTCCACTTCCCGAACCGCTCGGGCACGTCCCGCCACGGCGCGCCGGTGCGGAACTTCCACGCCATCCCCTCAACGGCGAGACGGTGATCCGTCCACGGCCGAGACCGGCCCGTCACCGTCGGCATCAACGGCTCCAGCACAGCCCACACCTCGTCAGAGATCTCTTGTCGCGTCACCCGTCAAGACTCGCCCACGAGACGCCGAAACATCTTGATCAACACGGCCTAAGAGCCCGCTCGCCGAGATCGAGCTCACTGTGCGCGGCGCCGACGTGTTCGCCGTGAACGGCTTCACGATGGACCGTCGGCAGGTGTCGGTCGACGGGATGGATGCTCGCCCGCTCGACCCGCTGCCGATGCTGGTGTTCACGCCCGGCGCCTACTCGGTGACCGTCGACACGAACATCGCCTCGACCGCCGGGGTTCGGGTACTGGCCGACACCGCCCTCGCGAGCACCCCGGTCGATGTGCAGACCGAGCCGACCGAGAAGTTCATCGAGGTCGTGCAGCAGCAGGTCGCGGACTTCCTCGACAAGTGCGCCGAGAAGGAGGTGCTGCAGCCGACCGCGTGCCCGTTCGGGCTCGAGGTGCAGAACCGCCTCGCCCCAGGCACGGTGCCGAAATGGTCGATCGTGACGCAGCCCGACATCACGATCGAGCCCGACGGCTCGAACTGGGCCTTCCCCGCGACGCGCGCCGTGGCTCACATCGACGTCGAGATCCAGTCGCTGTTCGACGGCGAGGTCACCGCCGTCTCGGAGGATGTCCCCTTCGAGGTGGACGGCACCATCACGGTTCTCCCGGACGGCACGGTGTCGATCCGCGTGGGCGCCCCGCAGCAAGCGTCCTGAATCAGCGCGCGCTGTCGCGCTCCGCGAGCGCGGCGAGGCGGGCGTTGTACTCCTCGAGCTCCGCGTCACCGGTGCGGTCGGCATGCCGGTCGCGGCGGCGCTGGCTCTTCAGATCGCTGCGCTGCCACTGGATCGCGAGCGTGATCGCGAGGATCAGCGTCGGGATCTCGCCCACCGACCACGCGATGCCACCGCCGATGTACTGATCCTCCATCGGCGTCGGGCCCCACGTGCGGCCCATCGACCCGAACCACTCGGCGACCATCAGCCCCTCCTGCATCATGATCGCCATGCCGAAGAACGCGTGCATGGCCATCACGCCGATCAGGGTGATCAGCCGCCCGGCGTGCGGGAGGCGCTTGGGGATCGGGTCGATGCCGATCAGCGTCATCACGAACAGGTAGCCCGAGATGAGGAAGTGGATGACCATCCACTCGTGCCCGAGGTGGTCGTACATCGCCCAGCGCACGAGGTCGGTGAAGTAGAACGCCCACAGCGACAGGATGAAGATCGCCGCGGCGACGAAGGGGTGGGTGATGATGCGGGAGTACGGGGAGTGCACGGCCCACATGATCCATTCGCGACCGCCGCGTGTGCCGTCGTCGCGCTTGCGGATGCTGCGCAGCGCGAGCGTGATCGGAGCGCCCATCACCAGCAGCACCGGGATGGCCATGCCGAGGATCATGTGCCCGAGCATGTGCACGCTGAACAGATAGTCCTGGTACAGGTTGATCGGGCCGCAGGTTACCCAGAGCAGCAGGGCGAGGCCGAGCATCCAGAACACGGTGCGGAAGACCGGCCACGCGTCGCCGCGCCTACGCAGGCGCAGCACGCCGGCGATGTACAGGAAGACGCCGAAGCCGACCGCGATCGCCCACAGGATGTCGATGTCGTACGAGGTGAGCCACTGCTCGACGTCGAGCTCGGGAGGCAGCGGCGTGCGGGTCAGGCGCTCGGCCGGGGTCTGCACCGCCGGGGCCTCTTCGCCCACCGGCGGAGGGGTGCGCGCAAGGGCTGCGGCGGCACCGGATGCCAGCCCCATCAGGGTGAGCTCGCCGAGAATGAGCGTCCAGAACGAGCGCTTCTCCTTCGGGCCGTCGAGGCGCGGGATGAGCTGCTGGCGGTACCAGAAGCCGAACAGGCCGAGCCCAACGAGCAGCACGGCCTTGCCGAGCACGATCAGCCCATAGGGCGAGAACAGCTCGTTCCAGTCGCCGATCGCGACGACCGTGCGGGCGATGCCCGAGACGGCGACCACGACGAAGGCCGCGATCGCGAGCGACGAGTAGCGCGAGACGAGCAGCGGGATGTCGATGCGGGAGTCGCGGTCCTTCTTGCCTGGCGTCGCTGCTGCTCTGCGGTCGAGGTGGCGCAGGATGATGAGCAGCATCACGCCGCCGACCCACACGGCCGCGCCGACGGTGTGCAGCAGGATGGCGTTGACGGCGACCGTGTGCCCGGCGACGTCGCCGGAGTGCCCCTGCGTGGCGAGCGGCAGGAAGGATGCCGCGGCCAGCACGGCCGTGAGCAGGGTGCCGGTCCAGCTGCGCCATCCGAACAGCAGCACGGTGATGATCGCGCCCATCACGACGGTGATGAGCCAGGCCTGGCCCAGGGGCAGCTCGAGCAGGAAGCGTCCGAACTGCTCGCCGAAGCCGCGGTCGGCAGAGAGCTTCGGGTTGAAGGCCGCCATGAAGGTGAAGAAGCCGGCGATGCCTGACGTCACGGTGAAGACCGCCGCGCCGATGGAGGCCGTGTCGATGGCGATGTCGAACGGGCGGGTGCCGGCCTTGAGCGCGAACAGCGCGAGCACGACCGACCCGAACATGGCCGCGGCACCGAGGTTGGCGATCAGCTTGATCGCCGGCAGGCCCCACATGACGACGGGCCCCGGGTCGAGCAGCTTCGGGGGTACCGCTCCGCCGCCGACCATGAGAGCGACGATGAGGCCAGCCACCCCGCTGACGAGCAGGATCGCGAGGCCGGCGAGGCGGTAGATCTTCACCCCTCAAGCCTACGGCGGGCGGCTGTGAGAGGTCGTCGAGGCGGGCAGCTGCGAGCGGTGCTCCGGATGCCTGTCGGCAGGCATCCGGAGACAGAGAAGGCCGCCCCGGAACGGGACGGCCTTCTCGAGGGAAGCGGACTTACTTGACCGCTGCCTTCAGCTTGGAGCCAGCGGTGACCTTGACGCGCTTGCCGGCCGGGATCTTGATCTCGGCGCCGGTCTGCGGGTTGCGACCGGTGCGGGCGGCGGTGTCGACCTGCTCGAACGCGATCCAGCCCGGGATCGAGACCTTGCTGCCCTTGGCAACAGCGTCCGAAACGGTGGCGAACAGCGAGTCGAGAACGCGCGAGACGGTGGCCTGGCTCTCGCCGGTGGCGGAAGCGATGCTCGCGACGAGCTCGGTCTTGGTGATGGACTTGTCAGCCATGTCACTCCTCCAGCGACGAAGTCGTCGCATCGTGTTGATTTCGAGGGAGAGACCCCCGTCGGTCGTTCGACCGCCTTGAATGTATCAACCACAACAGACATTCCCGCGTCATTTCGCGGGTTTTGGCGTGTTTTCTCGGGATATTCAGTAACACCAGTCACATCAGTCACAGATTCCGCCGATCGGGCCTCGGTGCGGCCCCGGCAGGGAGCACCGGACGCTACGCGCTGCGGCCAGCCTGCACGGCCAGCTCGCTGACGCCGACGCGCTCGATCATCGTCAGCGTCGCCTCGATCATCTCTTCGGCATCGCTGCGGTTGCGGCACATGATGACCTCGCGCGCGCCCTCGGCGACGATCGCGATCATCACCGACACGGTGAGGCGGTCCAGCGGTGCATCGGACACTCGGAGGAGCACGATCACCTGACGCAGCCATTCATGCCGCCCGTTGCGGAGCCGTACCTCGAACCCCGAAGGACCGTCCTGCGCGAAGAACATGCTTCCGGTGAGGCGGTTCTTCCATCCGCTCTCCAGGTACGCTCGCGCGCCGGCCAGGAAGAGTGGCACCGACCTCGTCTCGCCCGACTTCTGCAGGGCGAGGATCGCCTTCGAGACCGCCTCTTCCAGGGACTGCACCCAGGCTTCCCAGAGCGCCAGGTACAGCCCCGCCTTGTTGCCGAAGTGATGGTAGAGGCTTCCGATGCTGATCCCGGAGCGCTGCACGATGTCCTCGACGCTCGTGCCTGCGTAGCCGCCGTCGACGAACAGCTCGACGGCCGCGTCCATCAGCGCGCGCTGAGTCTGGTTGGTCCGCTTCCAGTTCCAGCGAGGGCCTTCCTGTGTGGAAGTGGACCGTTCCACCATTTCCGCCTCCTCACGACGAGCCCGACTCAGCGGGCCCCTCCGAACATGATAGGCCGCACCGGAATGCGACTCATCCGTCCTTCGGCTCAGAAGACGACGACGCTGCGCGCCACTCCACCTGCCTTCAGCTCTTCGTAGCCCTCGTTGATCTGCTCGATCGAGATCGTCTGCGAGATGAGATCGTCGAGGTTCAGGCGCCCCTGCAGGTAGTAGTCGGCGAACATCGGGATGTCCTGCTTGAAGTTCGACGAACCCATGTAGACGCCCTGCACGCTGCGCTGCGGCACGAGCAGATCGGACATCACGTCGATCTCGAGCAGCGCACCGGGCTTGTGCAGCCCGATCAGGTACGCGGATCCGCCCGTGTCAAGCATCCGGATCGCCTGTGCCGCCGTCTGCGACAACCCGATCACCTCGAACGACTTGTCCACACCACGACCACCTGTGAGCGCCTTGACCTGCTCGATGACATCGCCATCTGCGGGGTTCACCGTGTCGGTGGCGCCGAAGCGCTTGGCGAGCTCGAGCTTCGCGGGCACGAGATCGATCGCGATCACACGGCGAGCGCCGGCGAGAGCTGCGCCCTGCACGGCCGAGAGGCCCACACCACCGCATCCGATGACCGCCACCGTGTCGCCGGGCTGCGTCTGGGCGGTGTTGATCACCGCACCCGCGCCGGTGACCACGCCGCAGCCGAGCAGGGCGGCCTTCTCGAACGGGATCGACGGGTCGACCTTCACGATGTTGTTCTCGTGCACCAGCATCTGCTCGGCGAAGGCGCCGAGGCTCCAGAACTGGATCACCGGCGCACCCTCGACCGACAGACGCGCGCCCTGCTCGGGAGCACGTGCCGTCTCGGCGGCGTTGCGGCACTGGTACGGGCGACCGGACATGCACCGCTCGCAGCGACCGCAATGGCTGACGAGGCACCCGACGACGTGGTCTCCCACGGCGAACTGGGTCACATCGGGCCCGACTGCCGTGACGACTCCCGAGGCCTCGTGGCCCAGCACCGCCGCGAGCGGGAAGCCCTTCGGGTTGTTCATCATGTGCAGGTCGCTGTGGCACAGGCCGGAGGCCTTGACCTCCAGCAGCACCTCACGCCCGATGGGCTCGGCGATGTCGACGTCGCGGACGACGAGCGGCGAACCGACGCTGTCGAGAACTGCAGCCTTCATGTGGAAAGTTCCTTACTGTCTCTGCCGGGTCTGCTCTGATCCGGCGTCCGCCTTCGGCGGCACGGGTGGTTCATGCTTCGGTGCGACCCCGGTCAGGGGTCGACGAAGAAGAGGATCTGCTCCCGGGTGTAGGAGCGACCGGGATGCTGCGCTTCGAGGTGCGCCTGGGCGGCGTCGACGAGTGCATCCTCGTCGGGCGCCTCGAGCGCTGCGCCGCACGGGCATTGCATCTGCATGAGTTCTCTCCTCGCTCGACCGGTCAGGCTGCCGGCACGGCCACGCGGCTGTCCGCCCAGGCTCCGAAGTCGAAGTCCTCTGCGGCGGCATCCTCGGGCGACAGGTCGGGCTCGTCGGCGAGAACGCGCCGCGCGAGCATGTGGTCGGTCTGACGGTTCACGGT
Source organism: uncultured Propionibacterium sp. (assembly GCA_937867175.1). Classification (GTDB taxonomy): domain Bacteria; phylum Actinomycetota; class Actinomycetes; order Propionibacteriales; family Propionibacteriaceae; genus Brooklawnia. Next base: position 6,445 of record CALMKG010000326.1, read on the forward strand.
CTCGACGGCGACGAGCGCGCCGTCCTTGAAGCAGAGCACCGCCTTCTGGCCTGCCTCCGACGCGAGTTCGATGGTCTGGTCGTAGCCGTGGGCGACTCCGGCGATCTGCAGCTTGAGCGTGCCCTGGTCGGACCAGAACCACGGGAGGGTGCGGTAGGCGGCCGGATTGCCGGTGAGACGGGCAGCCACGGCGCGAGCCTGATCCGAGGCGTTCTGCACGGACTCGAGCCGCGTCATCGCGCCGCCGAGCTGTGCGCAGGGGAAGCAGACGACATCGCCGATAGCCGAGATGTTCGGGTCGCTGGTGACCAGGTCTTCATCGACCTCGATGCCGTTCGACACCGCGAGACCGGCCTGCTCGGCGAGCTCGGTGTTGGGGATGACCCCGATGCCGTACACCACGATGTCGGCGGGCAGGGTGCGCCTGTCGTTGGTCGTGACGCTCTGCACGTGACCGTTCTCGCCGTTGATCGAGGCCAGCCCGTGGTTGAACTCGAACTCGACGCCCCATTCCTCGTGCGCCGTGCGGAAGAACTCCGACGTCGTCGCCGAGACCGCACGGGCCATCGGCCGGTCAGCCAGCTCGAAGACCCGCACCTGCGCGCCGCGGGCGGCGGCGACGGATGCGAACTCGAGTCCGATGAACCCGGCGCCGATGACGATCGCCCTGGTACCGGCCGTGAGCTTCGACGACAGCGAGTCGGCGTCGGCCTTCACCCGCATTCCGGTGACGCCCTCGAGGTCGCTGCCGGGGATCGGGAGCGCGCGGTTGCGCGCTCCCGTCGCCAGCACGAGGTGGTTGTACGCGAGCGATGCACCACTGGCCAGGGTCACGGTGCGTGCCGCGCGATCGATCGCGACGGCGGCATCGTGCACCAGCGAGACGTCCTGATCCGCGTACCACTTCTCCTGTCGATGGAGCAGTCGGCGCGAGTCGGATTCGCCCAGCAGGTAGGCCTTCGACAGCGGGGGACGCTGGTAGGGCAGGTCCTCCTCGTCGGTGACGATCGTGATGGAGCCGGTGAAACGGTACTGCCGCAGAGATGCAGCGGTGAGGTAACCGCCCTGGCCTCCGCCGATAATGACTACACCTGACATGATCTCTCGTACTTCCTCGTATGAATTCGGTGTGCTTACGCCCGACGCGGGATGATGACCTGCATCGACTCGTAGCCCTTGACGAAGTTGTTGTTGCTGAACACGGGTTCGCCCACGACCTTGATCTCGGGGAAGCGCGCCAGCATCTCCTCCCAGATGATGCGCAGCTGCAGCTCCGCCAGGCGGTTGCCGAGGCAGCGGTGGATGCCGAAGCCGAACGACAGGTGCTGACGCGGGTTCTTGCGGTCGATGATGTACTCGTTCGGGTTCTCGACCTTGGCTTCGTCACGGTTGCCAGACACGAACCACAGTGCGACGCGATCGCCCTTGCGGATCTGCTTGCCGCCGAGCACGACGTCCTTCTTCGCGACACGCATCATGTGCGTGAGCGGGCTCTGCCAGCGGACGGTCTCGGAGACCATCGACGGGATGAGCGAGGGGTTCGCACGCAGCTTCTCGAACTGCTCCGGCCACTTGTTCAGCGCGTACACGGATCCGGTGATCGTGTTGCGGGTCGTGTCGTTTCCGCCGACCAGCAGCACCACGCCGTCGCCGAGCAGTTCGCCGAGCGTGAAGTCCTTCGAGTGCGGGCTGTGCGCCAGCAGCGAGATGAAGTCCTTGCGGGCCTCCTGCGAGCCGCGCTCCTGGAAGAGGCGCAGCAGCGTGCTGCGGAACTCCGCCATGATCTCGTCCTTCTCCTCGAAGGTCTTCACCGGCTGATCGGGTCCCGGGAACATCGTGACGACGTCCGACCACCAGGTGAGCTGGCGGCGGTGCTCCTGCGGGTAGTCGAAGAGCGTCGCCAGTGTCATGGCGGTGAGCTCCTTGGAGACGAGGTCGACCCAGTCGAACTCCTCACCGATGGGCAACCCATCGAGGATCGCACCGGCACGCTGGCGGATGATCGGCTCCAGTTCACGCAACGTCGAGGGCGATACGCCGTCGGCGACGGCACCACGGTGGATGTCGTGCTCAGGCGGGTCCATGCTCAGCAGCGAGGTGATGCCCGACGGGGCCTCGGGCGGCGTGACCGTCGTCGTCGTCGCCGCTTCCTCCGGGCTGAGCTCGACGCCCTCGGCACTCACCGCGCGGCGGTCCAGGCCCGCGGCGCGGGTGGCCGCGTGCGCGAGCGCCCGCTGGTCGGCGAGCGTGATGCCGGCCATCGCCGAGAACGTGTCGGGGTCGGTGTCGGCCGCGACGATGTCCTCCCACTTGGTCAGCGACCAGTAGTTCCCGTGGTTGCTGTGCTCCTCAGAGGTGAAGTGCACCGGGTCCTCATTGCGCAGGCGCTCGAACTTCCACCACATCTCCTGATCGGCGAACGCCTGCGGGTCGCCAGGGTTCAGCTCGTGCAGGGGCAAGTCGTAGATCTTCTGTCGTGCAGCCGCCTGCTCCGGAGTGAGACCGCGGCTCGGGATGGGAACTGAGATGGTCATGATCTGGTCCGTTCGTACGGTGATTCTGAATGCGGGGTGGGTCAGTCGTTGACGACGTCGACGACGAGGCCATCGATCTCGTCGGAGACGACGATCTGACAGCACAGGCGGCTCTGCTCGGTGACGCCGTAGGTCGCCTTCAACATGGCTTCCTCCGCCGGGGTGCGCTCACCCGTCGCCTGCTGCCACTCCGGACGCACGTAGACGTGGCACGTCGCGCACTGGGCTTCGCCGCCGCAGTCGCCGTAGATGCCGGGAACGGATTCGTTGACCGCGCATTCCATGAGCTTCCAGCCGACTTCGGCGTCGATCTTCTGCTCGGTTCCATCGTGGAAGCCGAAAGTCACGTTGACCATCGCTGCTCCCTCCTTCTGATTCTGAGTTGTGTGGTGCGGCTCCCGTGGGAACCGCTGTGGTGGGTGGTGGCGGAGAGAAGCAGCTTCGCTTCTCTCCGCCTTCGACGGTGTCGGGTCAGACCCAGGTGATCAGTGCATCAAGCGCTTCGACCTGGTCACCCCGCACGGACAGCGGGTTGATCTCAAGAGACTCGAGTCGGTCGCCGAGGCGCACACCCAGCTGCGCGACCCGGGTCACGACGTCGGCGATGGCATCCAGGTCCGCCCGCTCCGTTCCGCGCGCACCGGCGAAGATCTTCGCCGCGCGCAGAGACAGAAGGCCGTCCTTGACCTGCTGCCGTGAGACCGGAAGCACGTGGAGGGTGCTGTCCTTGAGCACCTCGACCCAGATGCCGCCGAGGCCGACGGCGAGCACGAGGCCCCACTGCGGATCGCGGACCAGCCCGACGATGAGCTCGGTGCCCGGAGGGCGCATCGGCTGCACGAGTGCGGTGACGTCCGCGGCTCCGGCGGAGCGCCCCGCCTGCACGACCGCCTCGAATGCGGCGCGCACGGCGTCGGCATCCTTCAGGCCCAGCTTCACGCCGCCGATGTCGCTCTTGTGCTCGATCTCGTCCGACCCGAGCTTCACGACGACCGGGTAGCCGACCGCCTCCGCGGCCTCGACCGCCTGGTCCGCCGTGCTGACGTCGGCGCTGGGCACGACCGGGATGCCGTGCTCGGCGAGCAGGGCCGCCGAGCGTCGCTCGCCGAAGACCTCTCCCGGACGCACGTCGAGCTCGATCGGAGCCGCGTCGTCAGCCGGGTCGACCTCTGCGGGCTTCTGCGCCTCCCAGTATGCCTCCGACCAGTTCGCGGCGTGACCGAGGGCGGTGAGCCCGTGGTGGATGCCGCTGATCGCGCCGGGGAATCCGGTGTCGCGCATGAGTCCACGACCGAACTCGGTGACGTCGATCATCGCCGTAGCCAGCGGAATCACCGGCTTGGACATGCCGGCGAAGAACTCGGCCTGGGCCGTGAGTCGCTCGACGTGCACGGAACGGTCGACGTTCACGTTGTCGGCCGGCAGTTCGGTCATCACGACGATCTGGTCGATCTCGGGGTCGTGCTCGACAGCACCCAGCGCATTGATGAGCAGGCGGTTGTCGACGAGCAGGTAGCCGGTGACATCGAGGGGGTTGTGCACGTTCGCGAAGTCCGGAAGAACTTCGCGCAGGCGCAGCTCGGTCTCGGGAGAGAACGCCGGGATCTCGATCCCCTCGTCCTCCGCGCGGTCGGCGATCACCTCGCACGCACCACCGGAGGGCGTCACGAAGGCGAAGCGGCGACCGCGGAACGGACCGGTCCGCGACAGCAGCTCACCCGTGACCATCAGGTCCTCGAGTGAGTCGACGCGGATCACGCCGGTCTGGCGGAACACGGCGTCGATGACACCGTCGTCGCCGACGAGCGATCCGGTGTGCGCCTTCGCGACCGCGGCGCCTCCCTCACTGCGCCCGACCTTGAGGGCGACGATGGGCTTGCCGGCCTGCAGAGCACGACGCGCGACCTCGCGGAACTTCGCGGGGTTTCGCACGGATTCGATGAACAGCAGGATCACCTTGGTGTCGTCGTCCTCTACGAGGTACTCCATCACGTCGGTCATCGAGAGCATCGACTCGTTGCCCATCGAGACGAGCACGCTGAGGCCGGCGTTGCGCACCAGCGACTGGCGCAGCACCGAGCTCGCCAGCGCGCCGCTCTGCAGCACGATGCCGATCGATCCGGACGGGATCTCATCGGCGAGCGGCAGGCCGTAGGGCATGATGCCCGCTGCCACGTTGACGAAGCCGTTGCCGTTGGGGCCGAGGATGGTGATCTCCCGCTCGCGGGCGATGGTGCGCAGCTGCTCCTCGAGCGCGGCGCCCTCCTCACCCACCTCGCCGAAACCGGAGGTGAGGATGACCGCGGAGCGGATGCCCGCGTCCGCGATCTCCTCCATCATGCCGAGTACCGCTCCGGTCGGGACCATCACGATGGCGAGGTCCGCCGGCTCGGGCAGCTCTCCGACCGAGGTGTAGGCCTTCTGACCGTGCACCTCACCCCCACGGGGGTTGACGAGCTGCACCGGCCCCGGGAACTTGCTGTCCACGAGGTTGCTGTAGAAGGCGCGCGACCAGCTCGACTTGTCAGTGGCCCCCACCAACACGATCGACGTCGGGTTGAAGAGCTGCCTCACCCGCTCCGAGGTGAGATCGGGGGCGAGGGACTGGATGACCGTCATTGGTACTCCTTGTGACTCTGCGGTGTTCGGGATCGGGCGGTCAGATGCCGCCGATCGTGCCGACCTTCGTGTAGCCCTTGATCAGGTTGCGGGCGATCGTGCGGCGCTGGATCTCGTCGGTGCCCTCGAAGATGCGCAGCAGGCGGAACGAGCGGTACCAGCGCTCGATCGGAAGCTCCTTGGTGTAGCCCATGCCACCGTGGATCTGCAGCACGCGGTCTGCGACGCGGTTCGCCATCGTGGTGCCGGCCAGCTTGGCGACGGATGCCGCCTGACGGTTGTCCTGGTTGTTCTCGAGCTGCCAGGCTGCGTTCAGCGTGATCCACTTGGCCTGCTCGATCTCGATGTACGAGTCGGCGATCTGCCACTGGATCGCCTGGTAGTCGGCGATCGGGCGTCCCATCGACTCGCGGTTCTTCGAGTGCTCGATGGCCATCTCGAGCAGGCGCTCGGCGCCGCCGATCGCCGTCGAGGGGATCAGGTAGCGACCATTGCCGATCCACTGCATCGCGAGCTTGAAGCCCCAGCCGACCTCGCCGAGGACGTTCTTGTGGGGAACCCGGACGTTGTCGAAGAGCAGCGATGCCGGAGCCCACTCACCCATGGTGGGGATCGGCGACGAGGTCCAGCCCATGGCACGGTCGACGAGGAAGCAGGTGATGCCGCCTTCCGAGCCCTTCTCGGGGTCGGTCACGGCGAAGACCATGACGAAGTCGGCCTCGTTGCCGCCGGTGATGAAGATCTTCTCGCCGTTGATGACCCAGTCGTCACCGTCGCGAACGGCGCGCGTGCGGATGTTGCGGGCGTCCGATCCGGCACCCGGCTCGGTGATGGCGAAGCAGCTGCGACGGTTACCGTTGATGGTCGGGATCAGATACTCCTGCTTCTGTTCCTCGGTGCCTGCGTACAGGATGTTGTCTGCGGTGCCGCCGAAGTTGAAGGGCACGAAGGTGCGGCCGACCTCCATCGCGATGATGGAGCGCATCACCGGGCCGAGGTCGGCTCCGCCGTACTCCTCGGGGGTTCCGATGCCCCAGAAGCCGGCCGCCTTGGCCTTCTCCTGCAGCTCCTTGACGTGCGCGGGCTCCAGGCCCGGGCGGTGCTCGCGCTCGTTGCGCAGCACGAGCGGCTCCAGAGGGATGATCTCCTTCTGGATAAAGGCGCGAACGGTGTCGCGGATCATCTGCTCTTCTTCGGACAGTGAGAAGTCGATCATTGTGGTCCTACCTTCGAGTTCGATTGGTGCGGCTGTGCCGCGAGTCTGGTGTGAGTGTGTGCCGCCGAGGCGGGTCAGCCCTTGGGCCCGCCGGCGACGTAGATCGTCTGTCCCGACACGTACGAGGAGTCCTCGCTGACGAGGAACGACACGACGTTGGCGATGTCCTCGGGGCGGCCGACGCGGCGGACGGGGATGCGCTCGGCTGCGGCCTTCTGCATCTGGTCGAAGTCGGTGCCCGTGCGCTCGGCGGTGGCGCGCGTCATGTCGGTCGCGATGAAGCCCGGGGCGACGGCGTTCACGTTGATGCCGAACGGACCGAGTTCGATCGCGAGCGACTTGGTGAAGCCCTGCATGCCGGCCTTGGCCGCGGAGTAGTTCGCCTGGCCGCGGTTGCCCAGTGCCGACGTGCTCGACAGGTTGACGATCTTGCCCCACTTCTGGGCGACCATCTGCGCCTGTGCCGCACGCGACCAGAGGAAGGCGCCGCGGAGGTGCACGTTCATGACGATGTCCCAGTCGCTCGCGCTCATCTTGAAGAGCAGGTTGTCGCGAAGCACGCCGGCGTTGTTGATGAGCACGCCGATCGGGCCGAGCTCGGCGGCGATCTGCTCAGCAGCGGCCGTGACCGATGCCTCGTCGCTGACGTCGCAGGCGATGCCGATCGCGCGACCGCCGGCCGCGGTGATCTCGGCCACGACGTCGGCCGTCGCCTCGGCGGTGATGTCGATGATCGCGACGGCAGCGCCGTCGGCGGCGAGCCGTACTGCGGTGCGGGCGCCGATTCCTCGGCCGGCACCGGTCACGACTGCAACCTTGTCTTTCAGATGAGCCACGTTGCTCTTTCCCTCCACAGGATCCGACAGGTTCGTGGACCTCTTGTCCACAGTCCTGCTGGTCTGGATTCGCAACTTCCTCGCTGCGAGCAGAACCAGATTCTAGAACTTGCTTCGGAGTCTGACACGTGCCAGCCGGGGCCGTCAAGCCCTGAACAAGAATTGGGCTCTAGTCGGATTTCCCTTGCTTTCGAACGACCCTCGTGTCTAGAGTCCTGTTCTAGAATGTAGTTCTGGATTCGCTGCGTCCACGACCTCGGTCGCCGCGCGGATTCACCACCGAAGGGTCGAAGATGACGAGCAAGGTGTTGGGATCGTGGCCCCCGGAGCACGGGGCCGTACAGGCCGTCGCGCCTCATGTCGAGCACCTGCTCGCGCCCAATCCGAGCTCCTGGACCTACGAGGGTACGAACTCGTACGTCATCGCCCACGGCGGTGCATCCGTTCTGATCGATCCCGCCGTCACCGACGCGACGCACCTCGACGCGCTCCGTCGGCGCGGTCAGCACGACGGTCGACAGGTGAGCGCGATCCTGCTCACCCACGACCACCCCGACCACAGCGACGGGGCACGCGAGCTGGCTGAGCTCGTCGACGCGCCGATCGTCTGCTTCTCCCCGCGCTTCGCGGATGAGCAGCCCGCACACGAGCAGCTGATCGACCTCGACGGCCTGCCGATCCATGTGCTGCACACCCCCGGCCACAGCGACGACTCCCTCTGCCTGTGGATCCCCGAGAACGACGTCCTGATCACCGGCGATACCCTGCTCGGCAAGCGCTCGGCCGGCGTGATGGGATCCCTCGGTGAGCTGTTCACGTCGATCGCCATGCTCCGCGACCTCGTCGGCTCGCGGACGGTCACCGCGCTGCCCGGCCACGGCCCCGACTTCGACGATGTCGCCGGATCCGTGGCTCGGGTCGAGAGCGTGCGCGCCCGCCGCATCGACCAGGTGCGGGCGCACATCGCCGACGGCAACACCACGCTCGAGGCGCTGACCTCGCGGATCTACCCCGAACTCACGGGCTCCCGCGCCAAGTTCGGCGCGTCGACGCTCGTCTCGACCGTCGAGCACCTCGCCGGCCTCAGCCCCGAGACCGGCATCAAGGATCCGCGGCACCGCGAGCTCATCCTCGCCGACATCGAGCGCTACTGGCAGGAGCGGCACCGTCGGATGGCGGCCGCCTCGCAGAGCTGATCCGGTGCGTCGTCGCCGACGACGGACACACCTCTCATCGACCGAGTGCATCGGATGGTCCGGTGCACCCCGACAGGAAAGGGGCAACGGTGTCTCAAGGACCCATTCCCGCTCCCACTCCCGAAACGCAGATGTTCTGGGATGGAACCGCCGCAGGAGAACTGCGCATTCAACGCTGCACTCCGTGCGAGAAGTTCTACTTCTATCCGCGGCCGTACTGCCCCACCTGCCATTCCGACCAGGTCGAGTGGCAGGTCGTCTCGGGCAAGGGCACGCTCGCCTCGTACAACATCAACTACCGCCCGTTCCCGATCTTCGAGACCGACGAGCCGCAGGTCATCGCGCTGATCGAACTCGACGAGGGCGTTCGGCTCATGTCGAACATCGTGGGCGTCGAGCCCCTGCCCGAGAACCTTCCGCTCGGCATGCGCGTCAGCGTCGAGTTCGAACCGCGCGGAGACCAGTTCCTGCCGGTGTTCACCCCCGAATCGAGGAGCTGACCTTGAACGCCACCAGCATGCACCAGGGCAACGTCGCCATCGTCGGCGCGGCGGAGACCGAGCGGATCGGGATCGTCCCCGACGTGTCGATGATCCACCTGCACACCAACGCGGCCCGCCGGGCGATCGCCGACGCGGGCATCTCGATCTCCGACATCGACGGCATCGCCACGGCGGGCCCGACTGCCATCGAACTCGCCGACATGCTCGGCATCCGCCCCCGCTGGGCCGACGGCACGATGATCGGCGGCTGTAGCTTCATGGCCCTCGTGCGCCACGCGGCCGCGGCAATCACGGCGGGCGCTGCGAATGTCGTGCTCGTGACACATGGCGAATCCGGTCGGTCCGGCGTGGGTCGTCCGCCGCACATCCGTCCCGCCACCTCGATCAGCGGCCAGTTCGAAGCACCGTACGGCGCCCTCGCCCCGTACGCGTCGTTCACCACGCCGGTACTCGCCTTCATGAAGTCCCGCGGCTTCACGCGTGAGGATCTCGCCGAGGTCGTCGTCTCGCAGCGGCTCTGGGCGATGCCCAACGAGCGCGCGCAGCGACGCGACCCGATCGACATCGAAGGCGTGCTGAATGCGAAGCCGATCGCCTACCCCTTCACGCGCGACATGTGCTGCGTCGTCACGGATGCCGGCGGTGCCCTCGTGCTCATGAGCGCGGAGCGCGCCCGCGACCTGCCGTCGGCGGACCGCGCCGTCTACCTGCTCGGCTCCGGCGAGGGCACCGAGAGCGTGATCGTCTCGCAGATGGACGACCTCGACAGCTTCGGGCCGTTCCGCAGAGGCGCGAAGGAGGCGTTCGAGACGGCGGGGGTCACCCACGATGACATCGACCACGTGATGTTCTACGACGCATTCGCGCACCTCCCGCTCTACATGCTCGAAGACACCGGCTTCGTCGGCCGCGGCGAGTCCGCCGAGTTCTACCGCGACGGTCACACCCGCCCCGGCGGGCGCCTGCCCATCAACACCCAGGGCGGCGGCCTGTCGTACACGCACAGCGGCATGTACGGCATGTTCGCGATCCAAGAGGCCGTCAGGCAGCTGCGCGGCGAAGCGGTCGTGCAGGTCCCGGATGTGCGCACCAGCTTCGTGCAGGGCGTCGGGATGATGTTCGGCGCCGGCGGAAGCCTGATCCTGAGCAACGAACGCCCCTGACGGCCACAGCACCAGAGACAGAGGAGATATCGCATGGCATTCACTGCAGAGGATGTTGAGGCATCCGTCGGCGCACGCACCGCCACCGTGGAGGGAACCTGGAGCTCGAAGGACGCGCTGCTGTACGCACTCGCCGTCGGCGCAGGCCAGGACGCCCCGTTCGAAGAGCTGGAGTACACCACCGAGAACGGCGCGATGCCGCAGAAGGTGCTCCCGTCGTTCGTCTGCGTCGCCGGCCCGCGGCCGGGACGCCCCGGCGTGCTCGAGTGGGATATGCGCAACCTGCTGCACGGCGCGCAGAGCTTCCAGCTGTTCAGCACTCCGAAGCCCGACGCCCGCGTCACCGTGGTCGGCCAGATGGACAGCGTCTACGACAAGGGCTCGGCGGCCGTCGTCAACCTGAGCAACGAGATCTCGAACGCCGAGACCGGAGAGCTGATCGCCCGCACCTCAAGCAGTCTGTTCATCCGCGGCGCCGGTGGGTGGGGCGGAGAACGCGGACAGGATGCCCCCTGGGAGCGACCCGACCGTGAGCCCGACGAGCAGATCGTCTACACCACCCGCACGGACCAGGCCCTGCTGTACCGGCTGACCGGTGACCGCAACCCGCTGCACTCCGACCCTGGCTTCGCGAAGAAGGCCGGCTTCGATCGCCCGATCCTGCACGGCATGTGCACCTACGGTTTCACCGCGCGCGCCCTGCTGCACAGCGTCGCCGACTCGAATCCCGACCTGTTCGGCGGCTTCTCGGCCCGGTTCTCGAAGACCGTCCTCCCCGGCGACACGCTGACTGTCTCGATCTGGCGCACCGATGACGGCGCGCGATTCCAGACGTCGACGCAGTCCGGCGAGGTCGTGGTAGACCGCGGCGTGATGACCCTGCGCTGAACAACCCGGGGCTCTGCCCCTTCCCATCCGCACGACACAGAAAGAGGAACTGAGATGAGCACGACTGTCGAAGCCCCGCCGCGCAGCGGCTACTGGACCGTGAACCCCGCGACGGACGAGGTCGTCCATCGCCGGGATGCATGGACCGACGACGAGGCCGAGGCGGCACTCGCCCGCGCGGCATCCGCCTACGAGACCTGGCGACGCACCACGGTGGAAGAGCGCGTGGCGCTCTTCCACCGCATGGTCGAGGTCATGGACTCCCACGCCGAGGAGTACGGACGCCGCAACGCCGAAGAGATGGGCAAACCCCTCGCACAGGCCATCGGTGAGATCAATCTCCCGAAGCGGATCTTCACGTACTTCGCTGACAACGCCGAGCGCCTCCTGGCTCCGAAGGTCACCGAGATCGCCGGTGCCAGCCACTCGTACACGCAGCTCGAGCCGACCGGTGTCACCCTGGCCGTCGAGCCGTGGAACGTGCCGGCCTACCAGGCGATGCGCGCCGCGGCCCCCACGATCATGCTGGGCAACACCATCCTGATGAAGCCGGCTGGCATCACCGTCAACTCCTCCCTGCTGTTCGAGGAGTGGTTCCGTGAGGCGGGCTTCCCCGAGGGCGTGTTCCAGACGTCCCTGCTGACGAGCGCGCAGATCTCGCGGTTCATCGCCGACGACCGGGTCGGCTCGGTCACCTTCACCGGCTCGGATCGCGTCGGATCGATCATCGGAAAGCAGGCCGGCGAGCACATCAAGCCGGTCGTGCTCGAGCTCGGCGGCTCCGATCCCTTCGTCGTCCTCGACTCGGCGGACGTCACCCAGGCCGCCACTCTCGCGGCACGCGTGCGTCTGGCCAACGCCGGCCAGATCTGCGTGTCGCCGAAGCGCGTCATCGTGACCGACAAGGTCGCGGACGAGTTCATCGCGACGTACGCGCAGATCTTCGCGGCCGCCCGCGTGGGCGACCCGTTCGATGCCGAGACCACGGTCGGCCCGATGGCCAGCGTGTCTGCCGCACAGGACCTGCAGGAGCTCTACCAGGACGCCGTCGACAAGGGCGCGACCGTTGTCGTTCCCGGCGGACGCCAGGACGGCCCCGGTGCGTACTTCACGCCCGCGGTGATCACCGACATCACTCCGGAGATGGACGTGTACTCGGAGGAGGCGTTCGGTCCGCTCGGGATGATCCACCGCGTGGCTGACGCAGACGCCGCCATCGCGCTGGCGAACGACAGCAAGTACGGCCTGACGGGTACCGTGTTCGGAGCCGACATCGAAGAGGCGACGCGTGTCGCGTCGGCCCTCGACGTCGGCGGCGTCGGCATCAACCGCTACTTCGGTGCGCCCATCGAGGTTCCCTTCGGCGGCACGAAGGCGTCGGGTGTCGGGCGCGAGCTCGGAGACAGCGGCATGGACGCGTACGCGAACGTGAAGTCGTACTCCATCGGCTGATCACCCTGCGCACGAGTAATCCCCCTCCACCGCGAACGGTGGAGGGGGATTACTCGTGCGGTCAGCGACTCGAGACCGTGCCGAACAGGCGGGCGATCGGCGCGAGGACCAGCGGCCTGGCTGCGATCCACGCCGCGGCGATCACCAGCAGCGAGGCCGCGAAGATCCAGAACCCGGCCCACGACACGGAGTCGGACGCACCGTACATGTGGTTCAGGTTGCGCAGCGCCCCGGTGGCGAAGACGAGCGCGACATGACCGATGATGAACAGCACGAAGTAGAGCATGACCGGGAAGTGCACCGCCCGCGCCCATTCGACGGGATAGGCGCGGTTCAGCGCCTCGGCGTTCTTCGGCCAGATTCCCGACATCCGCACGCCGCTGATCGCTGCCAGTGGAGCCGCGATGAACACCGTCACGAAATACGCCAGCTGCTGGAGGCTGTTGTAGTTGACCCAGCCGTGTTCGGTGGGCCAGTCCAGCGAGACGTACTGCAGTCCGGCGCTCAGCGCATTGGGCAGCACCTCCCATGAGGTCGGCACGATCCTCATCCAGTGACCGGTGGCGAACAGCAGCACGACGAACGCCACCCCGTTCACGAGCCAGAGGATGTCGAGCGACTGGTGGAACCACAGGGTGAGGTTGATCTTGCGATCGGATCGGTTCCGCGGCGCCCAGTAGGCCGAAGGTCGCGTCTCGCGGCGCACGGCGAGGCCGCTCCGGATGATCAGCACCATGAAGAACACGTTGAAGAAGTGCTGCCAGTTCATCCACACCGGGAATCCGACCGGCGCCGACTCCGGCAGCGCGTACGCCCCGGGGTAGGTGGTGAGGAAGTCCTGCAGTGGGTCGAGGCTCAGCATCCATCGCACGAAAGCGACGGCGAGCCCCAGCGCGGCGACCAGCGCCGCTCCACCGCCGAGCACGACGACCGCCCACTGCGCCCGGGTGAACGGACCCACGCGGCGCGGCTCTGCCGCGGCTACGGGTTCGCCGCGCAGTCGGTCGCGGTTCCATTTCTGCGCCGCGGCGCCGGGGAAGACCGTGCGCACGTACGGAATCGGCGACAGCGGCCCGGCAGTCGCGGGCTGGATCTCCGCCTCGACGGCAGTGAGGTCGGTGGCGGCGGCCTGCGGCACGGCGTCGGCGACCGTGGCGTCGGATGCCGCCGCGGCGACCGCCACGGCTACGACGCTCTGGGCGGGCCACGGGGCGCCGCCCTTCGTGCGCGGGAGTCCCCGGCGCACGGTCACCTCGGTCGCAGTGATGGCTCGCGCCGCCGGCGCGACTGCCGCCGCAGGTGCGGAGGTGACGACGGATGTCGCGGCGGGCGACGACACGGATGCCGAGTTGACGGATGCCGATGCAGCGGCGGCTTCGGCCGGTGCGGTCTCCATCGCCTGTGGGTCAGGCAGTCGGTCGAGCGGCGGCCAGGGGTCCCCGCCGGTCAGCCTTGGCAGCCCCCGACGCAGGGTCGCGGAGTAGGTGGCCACGGCGTCATCCCTTCCGCGCGGCGAGGGTGTCGATCATCTGCGGCACCACGCTGAAGAGGTCGCCGACCACTCCGAAGTCCGCGATGTCGAAGATCGGCGCGTCGGGATCCTTGTTGATCGCCACGATCGTGCCCGACGTCTGCATGCCCGCGCGGTGCTGGATCGCGCCCGAAATGCCCAGGGCGATGTACAGCTGCGGCGACACCGACACGCCGGTCTGCCCGACCTGCAGCGACTGGGACACGTAACCAGCATCCACCGCCGCCCGGGATGCGCCGACGGCCGCCCCCAGCGTGTCGGCGAGCCGGTCGACGAGCACGAACTCGTCCTTCGACCCCAGTCCGCGTCCGCCCGCGACGACCTTCGCGGCCCCGCGCAGATCAGGACGGGAGGACTCGCCGACCGTCACCTCGAATCCCTCGACGGTGGTCACGGCCATCTCGACCGGCTCACACGCCAGCGCGGTGATCCGCGGCGGCTGTGCCTCGGCACGCTCTTGGACGGCTCCCTGTCGCACGGTGACCACCGGCGCGCCGAAGGTCGCCGCGGCGACGACGTTGTACGCGCCGCCGAACACCGAGTGGTGTGCGATGACGCCTTCGGCGTCACGCTCCACGCCGACCGCATCGACGACGATCGCCAGACCCGCCCGCACGGCGAACCGGCCGGCGAGGTCGCGCCCGTCCACCGAATTGGAGATCAGCACGGCGTCGGGAGCGACCAGGGTGTGTGCGGCCGCGAGCGCCCCGAGCTGGGCTGCCACGGGCGCCGCTTCGTCGCCGATCGTCGCCGTCAGCACGTCGGACGCTCCCAGGGCTGCCGCGGATGCCGCGAGTGCGTCCAGCTGCCCCGCGGGGGCTGCGATCACTCCCACGGGAGACCCGACCGAGGCCGCCGCAGCGAGCAGTCCCGCCGCGCTTCCGGCGAGCTCTCCGGTGGTGTCCACCTCGAGGAGGACGAGGATGGAGTCTTCTGCAAATGTCATCGCCGTCTCCCTACGCGAGCTGGTTCTTCATGAGGAACGTCGCGAGCTGAGCGCCCGCGTCACCCTCGTCGGTGATCTTGACGCCGCCCGCGCGAGGTGGGCGCTCGGCGACCGCGACCATGATGGCGCGTGGCGTGTCCACACGCTCCGCATCGATGCCGAGGCTGTCGAGTGAGACCTCCTCGAGCGGCTTCTTCTTCGCGGCCATGATCCCCTTGAAGTTCGGGAACCGTGCGTCCGGGAGCGCCTCGGTGATGGAGATCACCGCCGGCAGGGCCGCGGAGACGGTCGCGGTGCCCGTGTCAGTACGGCGCGCTCCGCGCACAGACGTCTCAGTCAGCTCGACCGACACCAGCGAGGTGAGCGAGGCGACGCCGAGGCGCTCGGCGATCATTGTCGGAAGCACACCTCCCGCCCCGTCGGTCGACTGGTTCCCCGCGATGACGAGGTCGAACGGGCCGCGGGCGATGGTCGCCGCGAGGACTTCGGCGGTGAGACCGAGATCGGCGCCACGGAGCCGCTCGTCGGCGACGTGCACGGCCGACGCAGCACCCATGGCGAGCGCCTTTCGCACGGACGTGACGGCCTTCTGCGACGCCATGGTCAGCGTCGTCACCTCGGCGCCGGGATGAGCATCGGCATGTGCGAGCGCGACTTCCAGCGCTCGCTCGCTGATCTCGTCGAGCACCATGTCCCCCGCGCCCCGATCGACCAGGCCGGTTTCCAGATCGAGTTCTCGATCACCGTAGGTGTCTGGGACTTCCTTGACCAGAACGACGATTCTCATCGGTTCTCCGGCTCGCCCATGTGTTTCTCCTCGCCACTCTGCGTATCACACGTTGTCGAAGGCGTCGTCGCCCTCAATTGCATACATTTCCACGCATGACAGAGAATCGCAAACCGAAATAACGGGAATTGCGTTGGAGATGCGTATGGAAATGTATACGCGGGGCGTTACGACTCGGGGATGGAGCGCAGCACGACCGCGAGGCTGTTGCGCAGGTGCACGGCCATCGCGCTCACCGCGTGCAGCTCGTCACCGGCGACGATCGCCTCGGCGATGAGGATGTGCTCCTCTGCCGCTCGGATCGTCCTCACGGCGTCTGTTGCCGAGTAGTAGCGCACGCGGGCCATCTGACCGCCCAGGTCATCGAGTGCCGCGCTGATGTACCGGCTATCGGCCGCCTCCTCGATCGCCGCATCCAGCTCTGTCGAGAGGTGCGACAGTCGCGCCGCATCCAGGGAGTTCGGATGAGCTATGGCCTCACGGAGTTCCTGCGCGATGAGCTCGAACCGTTCCGGGTCGCGGCGCTTGGTGGCGAGACGAACACTCGCGCACTCCAGCGCCTCACGCAGCTCGTAGTACTCGATGACGTGCTGGCGTGAGAGCGGGGAGACCCGGAAGGTGCGCCCCCCCGGCGACGACGAGACCTTCGGCAGCCAGCCGGGCGAGCGCCTCGCGAACGGGCGTGCGAGAGACACCGACGCGCTCGGATGTCTCTATCTCTCCCAGCGAGACGCCCGGTTGCAGCTCCCACTCGATGATCTCCGAACGGAGTCGCTCGTAGACAGCGGCGCTAACCCGCACGCACTGATGATACATGCGGGCGCACCTACCCGAGCAACCCGGCGACACAGGCGCGCGCAACCGCCGTCACACGACACCCGAGCGGCGTCGCACGACGCCGCTCGGATATCATTGAGGAATGAGCGACCACACCGTGGTGGTGAAACTTCGCCAAGCCGTTCTCGAGCTGGCATCCACCTCTTCTGAGGGTCTGACGATCAGCGCGATCTGCGCGGCAGCCGGAGTCTCACGTACCGATTTCCACAGCGCTGCGGCGAACCCCATCCAACTGCTCGGTGAGGCATTGAGCGACGAACTGCTCTCCCAGCTCGCCCAGGCGCACGACGACATGCCGCAGGGTGATCGCCTGCGCATCTCTCTCAATCACGTGTCCCGATGGAGCGCGATCTACCAGGGACCGCTCCATCACGAACTGATCGCATCGCTGCAGAAGACCCTGTTCGCCGCACTGCGCAGCACGAACGTGGAGTTCATGGCGTCGCATCCGGAGATCCTGCCGGCGGGCGTCCGCGCCGATGACGAGTTCGCCATCACGTTCATCGCCTCGCACATGGCCGGCGCGTCGATCGCCGCCTTCGCTCACTGGATCGAAGAGGGCGACGACGACATCGAGCGGGCGATCGAGCTGTTCCGCGCTCTCGCGCCGCGCCACATGGCGCCGCTGTGGAACCGCACCGATTAGACGCTGTGAGTGGTGGACCCTGGGGCCTCCACTGATCGCGTCCAGTCGGACTCAGCTCAGGCGCTCGATCACCATCGCCATGCCCATCCCACCGCCGACGCACATCGCCTCGACGCCGAATCGACCGTCGCGCTGCTTCAGTGCGTTGATGAGCGTGCTGGTGATGCGCGCGCCGGTCATGCCGAAGGGGTGACCCAGCGCGATCGCGCCGCCGTTCACGTTCAATCGCTCGGGATCGATGCCCAGCGCCTGGGCCGAGCCAAGCGCCTGCACAGCGAACGCCTCGTTGATCTCGAAGAGATCGATGTCGGCCATCGTGAGCCCGGCGGAGCGCAGCGCCGCAGGAATGGCGGTGACAGGGCCGAGTCCCATGATCTCCGGTGACAGCCCGGTGACAGCTGTGGAGACGATCCGCGCGAGCGGGGTGATGCCGAGCTCCTTCGCCTTCACATCACTCATGATGACGAGTGCTGCGGCGCCGTCACTCAGCGGGCAGGAGTTACCTGCCGTCACGGTGCCGAACTGCCGGAATGCCGGCTGCAGCTGACTCACCGCTTCGAGCGTCGTGCCCGCGCGGGGAGAGTCGTCGGCGTCGACGATCGTGCCGTCGGCCAGTGTGACCGGGGTGATGTCCGTCGCCCAGAAGCCGTCTGCCTTCGCCTTCTCGTAGCGGTTCTGGCTCCGTACGGCGAACTCGTCCTGCGCGAGCCGACTCATGCCGAGCTGCTGCTGCACATTCTCGGCCGTCTGCCCCATCGCGATGTATGCGTCGGGAAGGGCGCCGCTCTCACGCGGATCCGACCATGGCTCGTCGTTCTCGATCCGATGCGCCGTGCGGGCCATCGCCTCGGCGAAGCGCGGGTTCGCCAGGTTCTGACCGGGCGATGAGTCGCTGTTTCCCCGCGCGAATCCACTGACGGCCTCCACACCCGCAGAGATGTACGCGTCGCCCTCCCCCGCCCGGATGGCGTGGAATGCCATCCGGGTGGTCTGAAGCGATGAGGCGCAATAGCGCGTCACGGTCGTTCCGGGAAGGTGGTCGTAGCCGAGAAGCACCGAGACCCGACGCCCCATGTTCGCGCCCTGCTCGCCGCCGGGGAGACCGCACCCGAGCAGCAGATCGGTGATCTGCTCCGGGGCGAGCTCCGGCACCTTGCCGAGGGCTGCGCCGATCATCTGCGCCACGAGGTCGTCGGCGCGCATGTCTTTCAGCGTCCCCTTGCCCGCCCGTCCGATCGGCGAACGGGCGGCGGAGACGATGACTGCTTCAGGCATGCTGGGGGTTCCTTTCAGGGCGTGGGCGCAGCGAGCTGCGAATACCGGTACAGCCGGGGGTCACTTGCGACCCTTGGGCGCCTTCACGGTGGGGATGGATTCGGTGGCGGCGATCTCACTGAGCGCTGCGGCCGAGTCGAGCTCGCTCTCCGCCGCCAGCTTGTCGAATCCCTCGATCGGCGGGTAGCGGTACTGGCCGAGTAAGAAGACCACCATGGAGCAGACGACGAGGATGCCGATGAGCACGGGGATCACGGAGTCGTACGACCCGTACACGTCGTAGCCGATTCCCATCAGGACCGGACCGAGGGCGGTGATGAATGTGAAGATCGCCTGCATCACGCCGAGGTTCTTCCCGAAGGCGCGCATACCGAGGTAGCGGGTCACGATGACCGGCAGCAGGTCGTGCTCGACGCCGAAGGTGAATCCGATGAACGCGACAGCCGCGGCAGCCTGCAGGAAGGGGTCGTGCAGCAGGAGGATGCCCATGATCGGGGCGAGGATGATAACCGGAGCGATCACACGGACGTGGAAGCGGTCGATGAGGAACCCACCGAGCAGACGCCCCGCGAGCGACGACAGTCCGAGGACCGTCAGCAGCAGCGCGGCTTCGGAGACCTGCAGCCCGCGGTCGGTCATCATCGGCACCAGGTTCACCTGCAGAGCGACGATCACCATGCCCACCGGACCGAGCCCGATGACGATCTGCCAGAAGAATCGCGTGCGCACAGCCTCGCGGAAGGTGAGTCCGGGCAACTCGAGGCTGACCTCGCGGCCGTTCTCAACGGTCTCCGGCAGCAGCCGGCCACGCTCGTGACGCTCGGCGCGTCCGCGGACGAACAGCCAGACCATCAGGGTGCCGAAAACGATCGGGATCAGGCCCAGCGCCATGTACGCGCCTCGCCATCCGAACACGGCGATGAGGACACCTGCGAGCAGCGGCAGCAGTGATGAGCCGATGGCTGTCATAGCCGCATATATTCCCGTCGCCAAGGCCCGTTTGTTGTCGAACCACGACACGACCGACTTGATCAGCGGCAGGATCGTGCCGGAGCCGAAGAGGCCGAGGGTGAAGTACGGGAGGTAGTACAGGAAGACGTTCGGCGGCGTCAGACCGATCGCCATGACCGAGAGCCCGAAGAGGATGAAGCTCGGGATCAGCACGTGGCGGACGGTGAACGTCGACAAAAGTCGCCCCACGAAGATCGTGCCGATGGCGACGCCGGTGGCACCCACGGTGTAAGCGCTCGTGACGACGGTCCGGCCGAAGTCCATCTCCATGGTGATCGGCAGCACGAAGAGGCTGAGCGTGGAGAGCCCGATCGGAGCGGGGCCGACGGCGGAGGCAAATCCAGCTCCGACGACGACACGCCACGGGCTTCGTCGCTTGCCCGATTGCCGCACGGGGTCAGTTGTCGCTGCGACAGCATTCATCGCCTACTCCTCATCATCAAGTAGTCAGCGGGAGCTCGCCTATGAGCTCCCGGTCATGCACGTTGAGGCCAAATGTATGCGCTGGGGCATCAAACGCACAAGCACCGATTCTGAACGGATGTGCTCGTTACGTATACGCGAGCGATCGGTAGCAGGGCGACTGCGGCGAGTCAATGGTGGCTATGGACATCTCAAAAGCGGCTTCTATGCCGCAGAATCCAGGGAAATCTGCCCGAACGAGCCGGGTAGCAGATTTCTCAATGCGACCCGGCCTGGCGTATACATGATAGGTAGCCCACGCGCGCGACCCATAAGGCCACCACGTCGCTGTTACGTATACATTTAGCCCACTCGCTGATGAGAGGCGGTGACGACCACGTTCAACTCGCTGCGCATTCGCGCTTACCGGATCTGGTTCATCGGGATGACCACGTCCAACCTCGGCATGTGGATCCAGCGAATCGCGCAGGACTGGCTCGTCCTCACGGTTCTCACCGACAACGACGCGACGGCCGTCGCCATCACGATGTCACTGCACTTCCTGCCGCCGGTGGTGCTGCTGCCCCTCACCGCGATCGTCGCCGATCGCTTCGACCGCAAGAAGACGCTGGTCGTCACCCAGGGCGTGCAAGCACTCCTCGCCGTCGCACTCAGCGTGCTCACCCTCACCGGAACCATCGAACTGTGGATGGTGTTCGTCCTGTCCGGGGCGCTCGGTGTGGCAGCCGCGTTCGACCAGCCGGTGCGACAGACATTCGTCAGTGAGCTGATCCCGGTTCTGTACATCGGCAACGCCGTGGCACTGAATCAGACGTCGTTCAACGCCGGCCGCCTCATCGGCCCCGGGATCGGTGGACTTCTCGTCGCCGCCGTGGGCCCTGGGTGGGCCTTCGTCGTGAACGCGTTCGCGTTCGCCGGCACGCTGATCGCCCTGACGATGATCATGCCGTCCGCGCGCGACATCCCGCTGCGCTCAGCCTCGGCCGCGAGCATTCGCGAGGCATTCCGCTACATCAACGGCACTGCGACGCTGCTGCTCATCTTCGTGATGATGTTCTTCGTCAGCCTCTTCGGCCTCAACAGCGCGATCTTCATCGTGACGATGACCCGGATCGAGTTCGAATTGGATGCCAGCTACCTCGGGTACTTCACGTCGGGCATGGCGGTCGGGGCGCTCATCGGAGCGCTCTTCGCCGCCCGCCGCGGTCAGCCGCGCCTGCGCCACGTCGTGATCGCCGCTGGATGCCTGGGCGTGACCTTCCTCGCCGCGGCGATCGCCCCCGGGATCTGGACCTTCGGCATGTCGCTCGCACTGCTGGGAACCGCCATCATGACGACGACGGCCTCCGCGAACGGGTTCATCCAGATCCACACTCCTCCCGAGCTGCGTGGCCGCGTGATGGCGAGCTACCTCGCCGTGCTCAGCGTCGCCGCAGCCATCGGCGCCCTGATCGCGGGACCACTGATCGACGCGTTCGGCCCGCGCTGGGCCACCGCGATCGGCGGCACCGGCGGGCTGATCGCCGCCACGAGCGCTCTCGTCTGGTTGGTTTCCGTCCGCAGCTACCGCCTGAGCTGGAACCGGAATCGACGCTGGCGCATCCGCTTCGCCCCCGAGCCCGAGGCAGGCTTCTGAACTGTGCTGCCAGCACCGGCCACACCTGCCAGGAACGCGAGAGGGGCGAGGATCCGAAGATCCTCGCCCCTCACGACTGAAAAGTGCTTACCAGCTCGACTTGGTGATGCCGGGCAGCTCGCCACGGTGAGCCATGTCACGGAAGCGGACACGCGAGATGCCGAACTTCGTGAGGACACCACGGGGGCGGCCGTCGATGGCGTCACGCGAACGCACGCGAACCGGCGACGCGTTGCGCGGCAGCTTCTGCAGGCCGACGCGAGCGGCCTCGCGGGCCTCGTCGGTGGCGTTCGGGTCGACCAGAGTCTTCTTCAGCTCGGCGCGACGCTCGGCGTAGCGCTCGACGATGACCTTGCGCTTCTCGTTCTTGGCGATCTTGCTCTTCTTAGCCATGGATCAACGCTCCTCTCGGAATTCGACGTGCTTGCGAACCACCGGGTCGTACTTCTTGAGCACGAGACGGTCGGGGGTGTTACGACGGTTCTTCTTGGTCACGTAGGTGTAACCGGTGCCCGCCGTCGAACGGAGCTTGATGATCGGACGAACGTCCTGTGCCTTCTTGGCCATTAGAGCTTCACACCCTTCGCCTGGAGATCCGCGACGACCTTCTCGATGCCGCGAGCGTCGATCACCTTGATGCCCTTAGCGGACACGTTGAGCGTGATCTTACGACCGAGCGACGGAACGAAGTAGGTCTTCTTCTGCACGTTCGGGTCGAAACGACGCTTCGTCCGGCGGTGCGAGTGCGAGACGTTGTGACCGAAGCCGGGAACAGCACCGGTCACCTGGCACACTGCTGCCATGTTGTGACTCCTTCTATACCGTGAGGCCGGACGGCCTCACCCAAGATCCCTTGTCTGCATCCCACCCGCAGGCACGGTGACGTCCCGCTGTGTGGTGGATTTTCTCAACACCGTGCGGGTCAGCTGTTGTGATTATGCCGCGGTCAGTTCTGGGATCGCCACCTCCTCTTCGGTGGTGTCGAGGAGTTTCATGGAGTGCTCGCTGAAGTATCGGCGGTCGGCGCCGTCCCATTCGTCGTGTTGCTCGATGAGGACGTGTCCGGCCAGGCGCAGCAGTGCGGCCGGGTTCGGGAAGGTGCCGACGACGTCGGTGCGGCGCTTAATCTCCTTGTTCACTCGTTCCAGCGGGTTCGTGGACCAGATCTGACGCCAGTGCTGGAACGGGAATTGGCAGAATGCCAGCAGGTCGTCCTGGGCGTCGTTGAGCATGTCCGCGACCTTCGGGTGTGACCTGCCGAGCATGCGAGAGACCTCGTGGAACTGGGCGAACACGTGCTCGGTGTCGGGTTGCGCGAAGATCGTGCGGATGATCGACGCGACCATCGGCCCGGCGGTTTTCGGGACGTTCGCGAGGACGTTGCGCATGAAGTGAACCCGACACCGCTGCCAGGACGAGCCGTGGAAGACCGTCGCAATCGCGGCGATCAGGCCCGTGTGAGCGTCGGAGATCACCAGCTTCACCCCGCCCAGACCGCGTGCTTTCAACGAGCGCAGGAACGCGGTCCAAAACGGTTGCGATTCGGTGTCTCCGACCTCGAAGCCCAGGACTTCTCGCCGCCCGTCGGCGGCGACGCCGACGGCGACGACCACCGCTTGGGACACCACCCGCCGGCCGACGCGGGCTTTGCAGTAGGTCGCGTCGAGGAACACATACGGGTAGGTGGTGTCCGCGAGCGGCCGGTCCCGGAACGCGGCGACGTCCTCGTCCAGGCCCGAGCAGATCCGTGACACCTCGGACTTGGAAATCCCGGTGTCTGCGCCAAGCGCCTTCACGAGGTCGTCGACTTTCCGGGTGGAAACACCGTGGACGTAGGCCTCCATCACGACCGCGAACAGTGCCTGATCGACCCGACGGCGACGTTCCAACAGGGACGGGAAAAACGACCCCTGCCGCAGCTTCGGGATCCGCAATTCCAGGTCCCCGACCTTCGTGCTCACGGTCTTCGGGCGGGTGCCGTTGCGTTGCGTCACCCGATCGGGGGAACGCTCGAACGGGGCAGCCCTGATGAACGCGGCCGCTTCCGCGTCGATCAGCTCCTGATAGAGCGTCTCGGTCGCGACCCGGACCCGGTCGTTGACATCGGTGAGTTTCAGTTCCCCGAGCAGCTCGAGGAGGGCAGACTGGTCAAGAGCCATCGTGCGTGTGTCTTTCTCTGAGTTCTTTGATCGGTACTCATCTTGACCACGCACGATGGCTCGCCAGCGTCAACGACACCAACGACTCCGCCGAAAACTCCACCACCACCCGGGACGTCACCCAGGAGCTCTTCCGCTCACTCCCGGGCGTCGTGAGCACCCGCGTCGGATACTCCGGCGACGACGACACCCCCAACGCAACCTACCGGGATCACGGGGATCACGCAGAAGCCCTCGAAGTGATCTATGACCCCTCGATCATCCGATTCCAGATACTGCTGGAGTTCTTCTTTCAGATTCACGATCCCACCACTCGGAACCGTCAGGGAAACGACATCGGGCGCAGTTACCGATCAGCGATCTTCACGACGACCGAGGGACAGAGGAAGGTCGCCTTCCACGTGATCGAAGCGATCAACGCTTCCGGCCGCTGGCCAGGAAAAGTCGTGACAGAGGTGGGCGAAGCCGGCCCGTTCTGGGAGGCCGAACCCGAACACCAGGACTACCTGCAGAAGCACCCCAATGGATACTCGTGCCATTTCATCCGACCCGACTGGGTACTACCGGGCCGCTGACCGAGATCTCGCGATAGGAGACACATGAAACATCCCGGCGGAATGATCGGCTTGACCGCGACCGACGCCGACACTGACCTCCCGGCTGCATCCTCGGACGCAGTCGAAGACTTCGTCATCACTGAGAACGTCGAGTCCGAGCTGTACGAAGCGACCGTGAACGGCAAGCTCGCCGCCGGCCTGCTCTACAGCAGAACCGGCGACCGGGTGCTTCTGCTCGCGACGTCCGTGTTCCCCGAGTTCCGCGGAAAGGGAGTCGCGGCGCGACTCCTTGGAGGCGTCCTCAACAGTCTCCGCGAGGACAAGAAGACCGCGACGGTCTCGTGCCCCTTCGCCGCCGCGTACATCCGCGCTCATCCGGAGTATGCGGATGTCGTCGACACGCGGTTCCCTGGCAACCCCCACGGACACCACCACTGATCGTCATACGCACAAGAGGAGAACCCACATGGCAACCGTCGAACTGACCGAGGACAACTTCGAGGTCACGATCAATCAGAACGACATCGTTCTCGTCGACTTCTGGGCGGACTGGTGCGCACCATGCCATCAGTTTGCGCCGGTCTTCGAGAAGTCGTCGCAAGACAATCCCGACATCGTCCACGCGAAGCTCGACACGGAGTCGGAGCAGCGCATCACTGCGGCGGCCCAAATCACCGCGATTCCCACTCTGCTCGCCTTCCGCCAGGGGTTGCTCGTCTTCAGCCAGGCCGGCGCCCTACCGCCCACTGCCCTAG
>CALMKG010000327.1 GCA_937867175.1 uncultured Propionibacterium sp.
GCGGCGGCACGCACGGTGCCGAACGGGTCGACCGCCGCACCGAGGGAGACTCCCAGCGCCTCCGGCTGCCAGTCGGCGTGCGCGGCGAGCACGACCGCAATGGCCTTGGCAGCCGACTCCGGTGATGTGGTGTCGGCTGCCTCGGTTACCGATGCATGCACGACGCCGCGCAGGCCCACGAGTACCGCGTAGACCCGCCCGGGCACGATCTTGACGCCGACGAAATGGGCCGCTGAATCGGAAACCTCGAGCGGCAGTGCCGGGCGTCCGACTGGGGCCGTTGCGGGCTCACCTTCGGTGAGGTAACCCGCGTCCACCAGGGGCGCGGTAAGGCGGGTGAGTGACCCCGAGCTCAGCCCGGTCCGTTTGGAGATTGCCGCCCGGGAGAGCGACCCTCTCCGCAGGACGATCTCGATCAACTCACGCGATGTCGGGTTGAGATCTGCCAAGGCCACGGCATCAATCATGGCAGCACCGCGGCCCGCCATCATAGACCCCCTGCTCAGGGCCGGGTGGACAACTCCAACAGCCGGTTGACCTGCTCGTTCAGCTTGGTCAGGTCGCTGGCCGGCCGTTGCCCGATGTAGATTGCCTCGAAGGCCGGCCCCGTCAGCGCTGCGATGTCGGCTGCGTTGGTCGTCACCGCCATCGTCTGGGTGGTGCCCTCGGCGAGGTGGATGGTGAAGGCGTCGACATTCAGCCCGGCTGCTTGCCGGGTGCTCAGCGATGCCTGGATACCTGCCTCGCGGGCAGGGAACACCACGCCGGCGTCGCCGATGATGAGCTGGCATTGGTCGGTGGCCATGAACGCCACCCAAGCGGCTGCGGCGTCTTTGTCGTCGGCGAACCTCGTGACGGAATCGGCGAGGCCGTTGAATGGACTTGATCGCTGCCCGGACGGTCCGATCGGTGTCGGAGCGACCTTCAGGTCGATGTCCTTCAGTGTCTGGAATGAGGAAATCATCCAAGAGCCGGACAGACCCAGGACCGCTTGACCGGACGCGACCTGCTGGAAGGCACCGGTGTCCTTGTTGAACTGGCCGTGTTTCGGCATGTAGCCCTTCTCTGCCAGCCCGAAGTACCAGTCAATCGTCTGTTGGAACCGCGGATCGTCCAAGTTGAAGTGCGTACCCCACGGGTTCTTGTCAAGAGGCTGCCAGTCGCCCAGGGAACCGGTGTAGGGGCCCCACTGGGTCTGGCCGAGATTCTCGCCGCCGCCCCCCTCGGAGGTCAAACCGAACACACGCACCCGTGTCTTGTCGAACCCGGGCTCATCACCGCGCACACCGTTTGCGTCCACCGTGAGGTGCGCAATCACCTGCTCGAAGGTGCCGCCGTCTTCGAGATTCCATTCCATGGTGGACAGTTGCTCGGCGGTTATCCCGGCTGCGTCGGTCACCTTGGCGTCGTAGAAGTACCCGACGGTGTCCCAGTCCTTCGGTGCGCCATAGCGATGCCCGTCCGGGCCTTTCCACAGCTCGGCCAGGCCGTAGGCGAAGTCGTCGTCCTGCAGGCCCTTGGTGGGGTCGAGCTCGTCCAGGGGAACGAGAACGCCGAGTTCGGCGAATTGTGGGTACTTGCCCAGGTGGTTGGTGAACACGTCGGGGGCACGATCGGCGATGAAACCGGCGGTCAGCTTGCTCCAGTAATCGTTCCATCCGTACTGGGTGATCTTCACCTTTATGCCGCTCTCGCGCTCGAACGCGTCGGCGCATTGCTGATAGCCGGGCTGCTGAGCCGAATCCCACAGCCAGTAGTCGATCACATCGGGGGCGTCCGGGGTGTCCGTCGCGATACCGCAGCCGGTGAATAGCAGCGAGGTGGCAAGCAGACTCGTGCCAATGGCTGACAGTTTCCTGTTCATGTTCGTCCTCACTTGATTCCACTGAAACCGATGGAGTTGACGATGCGTTTGGCGCTGAGGATGAACAACACCAGCATTGGGAGCGCTGCGACGAGTGTGGCGGCCATGAGCCCTGACCAGTCTGGGCCGGTCTGGGGGGTCTGCGACCGGAACACCCCGAGTCCGACGGTCAGTAGCCGGGAGTTGTCGGAATAGCTCACCATAAGAGGCCAGAAGTAGTCGTTCCAGGACGCAATGTAGGTCAGCAACGTCAGCGTGGACAGCGGCGCGGCCGACATCGGGATGATGAGCCGGAAGAAGACCCCCAGCTTCGAGGTGCCGTCCAGGCGCGCGGCCTCTTCGAGTTCCACGGGAACGTTCATGAAGAACTGGCGCAAGAAGAAGACGGCGAACGGTGTCATCAGCATGCCGGGTAAGGCGATGCCCAAGAGTGTGTCGACCAAGCCGAGCCGCTTGATGAGCACGAAGTTCGGTAGGAAAGTGAAGATCGCCGGCACCATGAGGCCGGCGAGGAAGAAGCCGCAGACCACGTCGCGTCCGGGCCAGTGCAGCCGGGAGAACGCATAGGCCGCGCAGGCCGAGAAGAAGACCTGTCCCGCAGTCACCAGGGTTGCAACGATGACGCTGTTGATCAGGTAGCGCCAGAAGTCGATGGCCTGGCCCGATCCACCTGCCGCGATGGCTTCCGCGCCCGTTTGCAGCCCGAAGACTCGGGCGAAACCGTCGAAGCTGAAGCCGACGGGAAGCAAGGACGCCGATCCTGCGTACAGCGCCGCATTCGAGGACAACGCGGTGCGCAACATCCAATAGAAGGGGAAGAGAGTGATGAGCATGAGGACGGCCATGGCCGTCCAGGCGAAGATGCGCCCCCAAGGGATACGGCGGTTCCCGTGTGACGGTCGCGGACCGGCCTGTTCGTGGCTGTGCTCGGTGGTGACAGCGGTGGTGGCCATGGGGTCCTCAGTTCAGGTCGGTCTCGCCGGCTCGACTCAGCCGGTATTGGAGGAAGGTGACGATCAGCAGGATTACCAAAAGCGCCACGGACAGCGCGGAGGCGTATCCGAACTGGAAGCGCCCGAACGCCATGTCGTAGATGTAGAGCTGGAGAACGCGCGAGGAGTTGACCGGACCGCCATTCGTGGTGATCGCAACAGTGTCGAAGACCTGGAACGAACCGATGATCGTCATGATCAGTACCAGCGCGAGGATTGGCCGCAACAGTGGGATGGTGATGCGCCAGAACATCTGCCATTCGTTCGCGCCGTCGACCCGTGCTGCCTCGTACACGGAATCGGGGATGGTCTGGAGGCCCGCGAAGATCAGCAGCGCCGTGTAGCCCATGTGACGCCAGACGTTGATCAGGGCGATCGTCGGGATCACGGTCGACTCCTGAGCCAGGAACGGGATCCTGTCGAGGCCGATCGCCGCGATCATCTGGTTGGCTATGCCAAGTTGGGTGTCGAGAATCCACATGAACAGCAGAGCCGCGACCACATTCGAGACCAGGTAGGGGGCGAGCACCACGCTGCGCACGAACGTGGACTTGGTGAGGCGATGCATGAGGACGGCGATCAGCAATGCCAAGATCGTCTGAACCCCGATGTTGATGACGACGTACTCAAGAGTCACCGCAGCTGCGTTCCAGAACACGGGGTCGGCGAACATCCGTGCGTAGTTCGCCAGACCCACGAATTTGGCGGGAGTGAGCAGGTTGAAGTCGGTGAAGCTCAGCCAGATGCCGTGGAGCGTCGGCCAGAGCATGAAGAGCAGGAAACCGATGAGCGCGGGCGCGATCATCACAACGGCCAGTTTGAGATCTCCTGTGGACCGCCTCTTGATGCCGGGCTTCTCCTGGAGTGACACGGTGGTCATGGTTACCTCCGTTGGTAATGTAAGGAGACTGTGACAGGCAGATAAGTCGTTGCCAACGGCTTGTGCAGAGATAACTGTGACGCAAAGATAGCGAGTGGTGACGTGCCGCCAAAGGTGGCGCCCGCCGCGCCGGAACATGCCAGCCGATACCCAGCTAGGAGTGGTCTCATGCCAATCAGTCAGACCGCCGCTGTCGAGCCCCCGACGGTCT
>CALMKG010000328.1 GCA_937867175.1 uncultured Propionibacterium sp.
CTGGAGGTGCGCAGGACCCCGTCGCCCAAGCTCACCAGTTGTCCGCCCGCGGCCCGGAAGGCGGACAGCTCGTCCGGGGTGAGCCCGCCCTCGGGGCCGACCACCACCACGACCTCACCGTGCTCCGGCAGCGAGACCCGCGCCAATGGCGTGGTCGCGTCCTCGTGGCAGACCAGCGCCAGATCGGCGCCACTGATCAACAACAGCACCTGTTCGGTGGTCGCGTATTCGACTTGCGGGACGCGGAAGCGACGCGACTGCTTGGTCGACTCCCTTGCGGTGGCCTGCCACTTCTCGACGCCTTTGTCGGCCTTGCCAGCGGCTCCGGGGCGGGCGTCCCAGCGCACGACGCAGCGTGCAGCCTGCCAGGCCACGATGCGTGCGACACCGAGTTCAGTGAGCGATTCGACTGCTACCTCTTGGCGGTCCCCTTTCGCCAGGGCCTGCACCACAGTCCAGTGATGGGCCGCGGCGGGTTCGGAAAGGCAGTGCGTTACCCGGACGCCGACCTTCTGCTTGCCCACCTCGACGACATCGCCGCGGATCGCCGAGCCGCGCCCGTCGGAAACGAGCACGGTCTCCCCGACCCGGGTGCGCTTGACCACCGCTGCATGGCGCCCCTCGTCACCGGTCACCTCAACCAGATCGCCCGGCTGCGCCCCACCCAACTCGGCGAGGTAGCAGGCGTCGGTCATGAAGTGAACACGTCCTTGAGCCGGTCGAAGAAGCCTTTCTCTTCGTGCTTGGTCATCACCTCGGGGCCCGCTTCGCCGCGCAGTTGCGCGAGTTGCCCGAGCAGTTCACGTTGCGCGTCGTCCAGTTTGGTCGGGGTCAGGACGAGCATGGTGACACCTAGGTCGCCGCGCGGGGCCTCGCCCCGGCGATTCGCACGCAGGCTGGGCACCCCATGGTCCTTGATGACCAGACGGGTGCCGGATTGGGTGCCGGAAGGCACCTCCAAGTGCACCTTCTGACGTTCGGGCGGGCAATCGGCCAGCTCCGATTCGAGCGTGTCGATATCCAGGCCGGTGCCAAGTGCCGCCAAGCTCATCGGCAGCTTGACCACCATCTCCAGGTTGTCGTGGTCGCGACGGAAGATGTCGTGCGGTGCCACCTGGATCTCGACGTAGAGGTCGCCCGCCGGCCCGGCCCCAGGACCGATCTCGCCTTGGCCCTGCAGGTGGACCCGATTGCCGGTGTCGACGCCGGCGGGGATCTTGACGTTGATGGAGCGCTGCTCCGAGACGCGTCCCTGGCCGGAACAGTCGGGGCATGGCTCGGGGATGATATTGCCATAGCCTTGGCAGTTCGGGCACGGCTGCGCGGTGCGGATCTCGCCCAGGATCGAACGCTGCGAGATGATCACCTCGCCGCGACCGTGGCACTGGGTGCAGGTGACCGGCTCCCGTTTGTTGGCACCGCCCGACCCGTTGCACGTGGCGCACACGACGTGGGTGTCGAACTTGATCGGCTTGGTCACCCCGAAGACCGCCTCCGACAGCGTCAACCGGGCACGGATCAGCTGATCCTGACCGCGCCGGACGCGCGACTTCGGCCCGCGCGTGGTCAACCCGCCACCCCCGAACATCGCACCGAACAGGTCGCCGATATCGAACCCCTGCCCTGCGGACGAGCTGAACCCGCCGAAACCGCCCATGTTGGCGAACGGATCGCCGCCTCCCGGACCCATTGGATCGCCACCGCGGTCGAAGATGGCCCTCTTGTTCGGGTCGCTCAGGACCTCGTACGCTTCGTTGACCTGCTTGAACTTCTCCTCGGCGTCCGGGTCAGTGGCCACATCTGGATGCACTTTCATGGCCATCTTGCGGTAGGCCTTCTTGATCTGATCGGCGCTGGCGTCCCGGGGGACGCCGAGGATCGAGTAGTAATCAGGGGCACTCATCGTTGGTTCTCGTTCATCCTTCTGCCAGGAAGCGGCCGACGTAACGGGCGACCGCCCGCACGGCGGCGATAGTTGAGGGGTAGTCCATGTAGGTGGGGCCGACTACGCCCAGCGTCGCCCACGCTTCGTCCGGGCCGTAGCCACTGGCGACCAGCGAGGTGCTGCGCAGGGGCACATAGGGGTTTTCCTGCCCGATCCGCACCGCCACGTCACCCGGATACTCGGCAACCGCGTCACCGAGCAGCCGCAGCAACACTACCTGCTCCTCCAGTGCTTCCAGCACCGGTCCGATGGCAGTTTCGTAGGCCGCGCCGTAGCGGGTGAGGTTCGGCACGCCAGCCACCACCACCGCGCTGGATGGGTCGGCGCCCAGCATTGCGCGGAGCGCGTCGATGATGATGGCCCCCCGCGCTGGGGCTTCGACCGGCTCTTCGAACAAGTCGTTGAGAGCTTCGTCGGCCTTTTCGGGGGTCAGTCCGATGACCGCCCGATTCAGCCGATCACGCCAGCCGTCCAGCTCTGCGTCGGTGTGGCTGGGTAGGCTCAGGGAGCGCTGGTCGATACGACCAGTTGAGTCGATCAAGATCACCAGGGCACGGTCGAGATGGAGGCTGACCAACTCGACATGTCGGATCGTCGTCGACCGCGCGGTGGGGTATTGGACGAGGGCCACTTGTTGGGTGAGCTGGGCCAGCAGCCGCACTGTCCGATGGACGATGTCATCGACGTCGGCTGCTCCGGCCAAGAACGTGGAGATGGCCCGCCGCTCGGCGGCGGACAATGGCTTGATGGTGGTCAGCCGGTCGACGAACAGGCGGTATCCCTTGTCAGTGGGGATTCTCCCGGCGCTGGTGTGAGGCTGGATCAGGTAGCCCTCGTCCTCCAGCACCGCCATGTCGTTGCGGATGGTGGCCGGGGAGACGTCCAGGCGGTGTCTTTCCACCAGCGCCTTGGAACCGACCGGCTCCCGAGTCTGGACGTAGTCGGAGACGATGGCACGCAACACCTCAAGCTTGCGATCATCCACAACGTACCTCCTCCGCCGATTCTGGCACTCACATGCTCGGAGTGCCAATCCTAGTCCGCGGGCCGAAGATATCCGACCAGTTGCCGGGCCAGATCCTCGGACGCGGCGGTCACCAAGCTGTTCGGCAGGCCGGTCGCGGGACCGTAAGGTCTGCCCCTGGCGTCCAGAGCGACACCGCCAACCTCGCGGAGCATCAACGACCCAGGTAAATGGTCCCAAGGCCATGGATTCAGATAGGTGAAGAAGTCCACCTCACCGGTCACGAGTTGCGCATAGTCGAAGCCGGCGCAGAAATTGGTGTGTAGCACGGGGTCGAGTTCGCCTCGGGCGTCGAAGTGGCGCCAAGAGCGTTTGCTGGTCATCCCGCGCGGCGGTGCCTGCGCTGGCCCTCGGCTGACCCGCTCACCGTTGCAATACAGCCCAGCGCCGAACTCGGCAACGTAGGCGCGTCCGGTCTCCGGTTGCCAGATCCAGGCTCGTGTCGTCTCACCCCGGCGGACCTCGGCCACCATCACCGCATAACGCGGTGAACCCTTGATGAAGTTCGCGGTGCCATCGATCGGGTCGACCGTGTACGCCAACTCGGCGTCCGCCAAGCCGGCCAGTCTCGACCGGTCTGCGAAGGTGGCCTCCTCACCGACGACGAGCGCTCCAGGTTGGCGCGCGAGCAGCCTCTCGGTGATCCGCACCTCGGCCTCCCGGTCGGCGACCGTCACGAAGTCGCCGGGCGATTTCTGCTCTATCTGGTCGTCGCCCAGCGCCTTGAACCTCGGCACGATGATCTCAGCGGCCACCTCGATGATGAGCTGCAGGATCTCGTCGGTATCCATGT
>CALMKG010000329.1 GCA_937867175.1 uncultured Propionibacterium sp.
CCGTGGCGCTGAGCCCCGTGGCATGCATGAGCAGTGTCCTGGCGTCGGCCTGCGGCGAGGCAACGCCGGCCGCGCGCAGCTTGGCGGACGCTCGGGCCTGCACCGCCGCGGCACGCTCGGTCACCGCTCATCCTGCTGGCCGGCTTGGGCGAGCCGCTCAGCGAGGTCGGCGGCCTGCAGTGCCTCAATGACCGGGCCCAACTCGCCATCCAGGACCTGGTCGAGATTGTGGGCCTTGAAGCCGATCCGATGATCGGCGATGCGGTTCTCTGGAAAGTTGTAGGTGCGGATGCGTTCGGAGCGGTCCACGGTGCGGACCTGCGATTTGCGAGCGGCCGCTGCGGCCTGCGCGGATTCCTCCTCGGCCTGGGCGACCAGCCTGGCCCGCAGGATGCGCATCGCCTGCTCCTTGTTCTGCAACTGGCTGCGCTCGTCCTGGCAGGTGACCACGATGCCGCTGGGCAGGTGGGTGATCCTAACCGCGGAGTCGGTGGTGTTCACGCCCTGACCGCCCTTGCCGCTGGAACGGTAGACGTCGATGCGCAGGTCGTCCTCGTTGATGTGGACGTCGTCCGCCTCGACGTCGGGCATCACCAGCACGCCGGCGGCCGAGGTGTGGATGCGGCCCTGTGACTCGGTGACCGGCACTCGCTGCACCCGGTGCACCCCACCCTCGAACTTCAGCACACCGTAGGGCGCCTGCCCCGCCTCGGAGTTGCCAGGTGCACGCACGGCCAGGGTGGCGGTCTTGTAGCCGCCGAGGTCTGTGGTCTCGGAGTCGAGCAGTTGGGTCTTCCAGCCGCGTCGTTCGCAGTACCGCAGGTACATGTTGAGCAGGTCGCCGGCGAAGAGCGCCGACTCCTCGCCCCCCTCCCCAGACTTGATCTCCATCAGCGCGTCACGGTCGTCGTTCGGGTCGCGCGGGGCGAGCAGCGCGGTGAGCTTGTCGCGAACCAGGTCCAGGCGAGCCGCTATCTCGGCCTGCTCCGCGGCGAAGTCGGAGTCCTCGGCGGCGAGTTCCGCGGCCGCCTGCGCGTCGTCGGTCAACTGGTCGAATTCGTCGAGGGCCTTGACGATCTGGCCGAGTTCGGCGTATCTGCGGCCCGCCGCGCGGGAGCGCGCGACGTCTGCCAGCACGGCAGGGTCGGCCATCAGGGTTGCCAACTCCGCGTACTCGGAGCGCATGCCCTCGGCAGCCTCGAACATCGGTCCTCCTTGGTTCGACCAGCGGTCGGCAACGAAAACAGGCGCTGGTCGCGGATCACCCCGCTACCAGCGCCTGTCCATTTCGGCTACTTCTTCTTCTGGTCGCCGCCCTTATTGCCGTAGCGACGCTGGAAGCGGGCGACACGACCGCCCGTGTCGAGGATCTTCTGCTTGCCGGTGTAGAAGGGGTGGCACTCAGAGCAGACGTCAGCGCTCATGACGTCTCCCTTGATGGTGCTGCGGGTGCTGAACTGATTCCCGCAGGTGCACACGACCTTCACCTCGTGGTACTCCGGGTGGGTGGCCTGCTTCATGGTTGTCTCCTAATCATCGTGTGCCGGGTCGCCAATGGCGTGAACCGGCGCCGAGCGGGAATTTTAGCGCGTCACTCGGCCAGTCCCAAAACCGTCAGTCGTTTCCCGGGGTGGTGCGGCTGATCAGTACCAGGAATTCTGGGTTGTTGTTGGTCTTGCGCATCCGGCTCAACAGCATCTCCAGTGCCGCCTGGTCGTCCATACCCGACAGCACCCGACGCAACTTCCAGATGATGTCGAGTTCGGCGCGTCCCATCAGGAGTTCCTCGCGGCGGGTGCCGGAGGCGTCCACGTCGATGGCGGGGAAGATGCGCTTGTCGGCGAGCTGACGGCTGAGCTTGAGCTCCATGTTGCCCGTGCCCTTGAACTCCTCGAAGATGACCTCGTCCATCTTCGAACCCGTCTCGACCAGCGCGGTCGCCAAGATGGTCAGCGAGCCGCCGTTCTCGATGTTGCGGGCGGCGCCGAAGAACTTCTTCGGCGGGTACAGGGCTGCCGAGTCGACGCCGCCGGACAAGATGCGACCCGATGCCGGCGCGGCCAGGTTGTACGCGCGTCCGAGCCGGGTGATCCCATCCAGCAGAACGACGACATCGCGGCCCATCTCGACCAGACGCTTGGCGCGTTCTATCGCGAGCTCTGCGATCGTGGTGTGGTCTTCGGCGGGACGATCGAAGGTGGACGCGATGACCTCGCCGGTGGTGGTGCGCTGGAAGTCGGTGACCTCCTCGGGACGTTCATCCACCAGCACTACCATCAGGTGGACCTCTGGGTTGTTGGTGGTGATGGCATTCGCGATCGCTTGCAGCACCATCGTCTTGCCCGCCTTGGGCGGAGAGACGATCAGGCCGCGCTGGCCCTTGCCGATCGGGCTGACCAAGTCGATGATGCGGCCGGTCATGTTCTGCTGCGTGGTCTCCATCCGCAGCCGTTGCTGCGGGTAGAGAGGTGTCAGCTTGGCGAAGTCGGGTCGGTCCCGCATCGCCTCCGGTGGCTTGCCGTTCACGGTGTCGAGCCGCACCAGCGGGTTGTACTTCTCGCGGCGCTCCCCCTCGCGTGGCTGGCGGATCGCGCCGGTGACGACATCGCCCTTCCGAAGCCAGTTCTTGCGCACCATCGACAGCGAGACGTAGGCATCGTCCGGGCTGGGAAGATAGCCCGTCGTACGCACGAAGGCGTAGTTGTCGAGGACGTCCAGGATTCCCCTCACCTCGATCAGCACGTCGTCCTCACGCACCGACTCGTCCACGCGATCCATCTCGGTTGAGTTGCCACCTCTGCTGGTGCGCCGGGCGCTGCGGTCGCGCTGCCGCCGGTTGCGGGACCGTCGTGAAGCTCCGCCACCCGAGGCGTCCTCATCGCGGTTCTGCGTCTGCTGGGCGGGAGCCTGCTGCTTGGCGGGCGCCTGCTGGCCACCGTCGGGTGAGCCTGACTCACGCTCGCGCAAGCGTTCGCGCACCTTGGGGTCTTGGCTCAGTGCGGCAAGCCGGGCGCCGACGTCGTCGGACCCCGACGCCGGGGAGTCCGGCGGCAACGATTGCGTCTCGCCCGCGGGCTGGTCGTCGACTTGGGGTTCGCTGGTGGGCTGACGACGGCGGCGGGCGACGGCCGGCTGCTCGGCTGCCTGAACAGACCCGCCGGTGCGCTCGCTGCCGGCGTCCTGCTGGGGTTCGCCATCTTGCCTGGACGCTCGTCCCGCGGCGTCAGCGGCGGGTGCCTGCGTCGGGGTGGCTGCCTGGCGGCGTTCTGGGCCTGCCTGGGCAGCATTGATCGCCTGGATCAAGTCGGCCTTGCGCATGGCGCCGGCGCCCTTGATGCCCAGACCCGAAGCGATCTTCTTCAGGTCGGGCAGGAGCATCGACGAGAGCCCCGACTGCGGGCTCGATGAAGTCTCGCTCACGAAAGTCCTTTCACCACTGTGCAAACAAGCAGGGGTAGTGGGTGTGCTCGTCCCGAAGTGGTACTTGCTCAGCCATTGGAGGTGGGCGTCCAATACCAGGACGCATGAACCTGAACTGCCAGGCGCATGCCGGCGTAGTGAATGCCGGGCCGGGTAAAGCGTAGCAAAGGCATCGGCATTTCCACGACAACGCCCAGCAATCCGTGCACCTGTCTGCTGCCACGAGGACGGCTGCCGCAGTTCAGCGTCCCGCAAGCGCTCGAGTTGCCTGCCCGAATGCGGTACGCAATTCCGTGTAGCTCCAGGTCACCTGGAATTGGGGGAACTCATCCACGACCCGCTGCGGAGGGTTGAACAAGATGCCCGCCTCGGCTTGAGCGAGCATTGCGGTGTCGTTGTAGGAGTCGCCGGCCGCGATGCACTGGAAGTTGAGGCTTTGCAGCGCGATGATCGCATGCCGCTTCTGGTCAGCCATTCGGAGCCGGTAACCGGTGACCGTGCCGTCGTCGGCCACCTCCAACTGGTGGCAGAACAAGGTGGGCCGCCCCAGTTGAGCCATCAGTGGATCGGCGAACTGGTAGAAGGTGTCGGACAGGATGATCACCTGGTAGCGCTCGCGCAGCCAGTCGAGGAACTCTGGCGCACCGGGCAGCGGTTTGAGGGTGGCGATCACCGCCTGGATGTCGGGCAGCCTGAGATTATGAGCGTCGAGCACGGCAAGCCGGTGGTGCATCAACTCGTCATAGTCAGAGATGTCGCGAGTGGTCAGGCGTAGCTCGGCGAT
>CALMKG010000330.1 GCA_937867175.1 uncultured Propionibacterium sp.
GTGGCCGCCAGACCACTCGTGATGTCGTCACTCGATGCGCCGAGACGGTCTTCATCCCGCTCACCGTCGGCGGAGGCGTCCGATCGGTCGAGGACGTGGACGCGCTGCTGCGTTGTGGCGCAGACAAGGTAGGCATCAACACAGGCGCGATCATGCGTCCCGAGGTGCTCAGCGAGATCAGCAGCCGATTCGGCGACCAGGTGCTGGTGCTCAGTGTGGACGCCCGGCGCGAGCCGAGGATGCCTTCCGGTTTCGGGGTCACCACCCATGGCGGCGCCCGCTCAGCGGGGCTGGACGCGATTGAGTGGGCCCGCGAGGCGGTCGACCGGGGTGTCGGCGAGGTGCTGTTGAACTCGATGGACGCCGACGGCACCACCGACGGCTTCGACCTGGAGATGCTCGGGGCGGTCCGCGCCGCCATCGACATCCCGCTGATCGCCTCCGGGGGCGCGGGCACCGCAGCGCATTTCGTGGACGCGGCACGGGTCGGCGCCGATGCGGTGCTGGCGGCCAGCGTCTTCCACTTCGGCACCCTGACTGTGGCGGACGTCAAGCGCGCCTTGGCAGATGCTGGGTTCGTCGTCCGGCTGGACTGATCGTCCGGATCCCGAGACTCACTTGGTGCAGTCGTCGTTACATGCCATGATTGGCAGGTGTTCAGCCGACAGGAGCTCGTAATCCGCTAGCGCTTCGTCCCATCCGACGGAGCGCTCCCTCGTCTGCCATCGTGGCAGCGGGGGTTTTTTGTTGCAGCAACCTGTCATCCAACCCACACAGAAAGGATCCGCCCGATGGCCAACAAGTCAACCGACTTGCCCATCCTCACCGGTGCCCAGGCGCTCATTGCGTCCTTGGAGCGGTGCGGTGTAGAAGTCGCCTTCGGCATCCCCGGCGGAGCCATTCTGCCGGCCTACGACCCGCTGTACGACTCGTCCATCCGGCACATCCTGGTGCGCCACGAGCAGGGCGCCGGGCATGCGGCGGAGGGCTACGCGATGGCCACCGGACGCGTCGGCGTCTGCATCGCCACCTCTGGTCCGGGTGCCACCAACCTGGTCACCCCGATCGCCGACGCCTACCTGGATTCGGTCCCGATCGTCGCCATCACCGGCCAGGTGAACTCGACCTTCATCGGCACCGACGCCTTCCAGGAGGCCGACATCCGCGGCATCACGATGCCGATCACCAAGCACAACTTCCTGGTCAAGCGCACCGAAGACATCCCCGAGTCGATCAAGGCTGCCTTCCATATCGCCTCCACCGGGCGTCCCGGGCCGGTGCTGGTGGACGTGGCCAAGGACGCACTCACCGGCAGAGCCCCGTTCGACTTCGAGGACGAACTGGTGCTGCCCGGCTACAAGCCGACTTC
Source organism: uncultured Propionibacterium sp. (assembly GCA_937867175.1). Lineage (GTDB taxonomy): Bacteria > Actinomycetota > Actinomycetes > Propionibacteriales > Propionibacteriaceae > Brooklawnia. Next base: position 1,370 of record CALMKG010000330.1, read on the forward strand.
CCAGCCCCACGGTCGCCAGATCAAGGAGTCCGCACGGATCATCTGCCTGTCGAAGCGCCCGGTGCTGTACATCGGTGGCGGCGTCATCAAGGCCCGCGCCTGGCAGGAGCTCGCCGACCTCGTCGAACTCACCGGGATCCCGGTGGTCACGACCCTGATGGCTCGGGGCGCCCTGCCGGACGCGCACCCGCTGAACATGGGCATGCCGGGCATGCACGGGGCCGTCTCGGCCGTCGGCGCGCTACAGAAGTCCGACCTGCTCATCGCGGTGGGAACCCGCTTCGACGATCGCGTCACCGGTCGGCTGGATTCGTTCGCCCCGGACGCCAAGATCATCCACGCCGACATTGATCCTGCCGAGATAGGTAAGAACCGAGTCGTCGACGTCCCCGTGGTGGGTGACGCCAAGGCCTTCCTCGGTGGCCTGGTCGAGTCCTTGCGGCACGAGCAGGTGCCCGAATACACCGAATGGACGCAATACTTGGGCGGCCTGAAACAGCGCTACCCGCTCGGCTGGACCGAGCCACAAGACGGCAAACTCAGCCCGCAGCACGTCATCCAGCGAATCGGCCAGATCGCCGGCCCTGACGCGATCTACGTCACCGGGGTCGGCCAACACCAGATGTGGGCCGCCCACTTCCTGCCCTTCGCCAGGCCGGCCAAATGGCTCACCTCGGGCGGCGCCGGCACCATGGGCTACTGCGTGCCGGCCGCGATGGGCGCCAAGGTTGGTGCGCCCGACCAGGTCGTCTGGGGTATCGACGGCGACGGCTGCTTCCAGATGACCAATCAGGAGCTGACCACCTGCGTGTTGAACAACATCCCGATCAAGATCGCGGTCATCAACAACGGTGCCCTCGGGATGGTCCGTCAGTGGCAGACCCTCTTCTACGACAAGCGGTATTCCAGCACTGACCTCAACACCGACCTGGTGCCCAACTTCCCGAAGCTCGCCGAGGCGATGGGCTGCGTCGGGCTGCGGGCCACCAAGCCCGAAGAGGTCGACGAGGTCATCAATCAGGCCATGGCGATCAACGATCGTCCGGTCGTGGTCGAGTTCGTGTGCCACAAGGACGCCATGGTTTGGCCGATGGTGGCCGCAGGCACCAGCAATGACGACATCAAGATAGCCCGCGACATGGCTCCGGAATGGGAGGATGAGGTCCTGTGAGCACGCAGAGCACACACACGCTGAGCGTCCTGGTCGACAACAAGCCGGGCGTCCTGGCACGCATCTCGAGCCTGTTCAGCCGCCGTGGCTTCAACATCGAGTCGTTGGCGGTCGGACCGACCGAGCGCCCCGAGGTCTCGCGCATCACGTTGGTCACCACGGTTGATAGGCCTGACGTCCTGGAACAGTTGGTGAAGCAGCTGAACAAACTCGTCGAGGTCTACAAGATCATCGAACTGGCACCGAACTCGGTGCAGCGTGAACTGATCCTGATCAAGGTGCGCTGCAACGACACCAACCGAAGCGCGGTCATTGACGTCGTCGGTCTCTTCCGAGGCAAGGCTGTGGACGTCGGCACCGAGTCAGTGACCGTGGAGGCCACCGGCAGCAGCGACAAGCTGGCCGCCTTGGTCACCATGCTCGAGCCTTATGGGATCATCGAACTGGTCAAGTCCGGGCAGGTGGCATTGGGTCGCGGCCAGAAGTCGATCACCGAGAAGAACCGTGTTGCCCTGCGGGCAGCCAACTGAACGCCAAACCAAGAAGGAGTACTACCCCATGGCAGAGATGTTCTATGACGACGATGCGAACTTGGCAGTCATCCAGGACCGCAGCGTCGCCGTGATCGGTTACGGTTCCCAGGGCCACGCCCACGCGCTGAACCTGCGTGATTCGGGCGTCGACGTGCGAGTCGGCCTCGCCGAGGGCAGCAGGTCGCGTGCCAAGGCCGAGGCGGAAGGTTTGCGGGTGCTCACCCCGGCGCAGGCCGCCGCAGAGTCCGACGTGATCATGATTCTGGTGCCCGACCAGGTGCAGCGTCATGTCTACGCGAACGAGATCGCCCCCAACCTCAAGGCTGGCGACGCCATCTTCTTCGCGCACGGCTTCAACATTCGCTACGGCTACATCACCGCGCCCGAGGGCGTGGACGTCTGCATGGTCGCCCCGAAGGGCCCGGGCCATATAGTGCGTCGCGAGTACGCCGACGGACGCGGTGTCCCGGTGTTGGTTTGCGTCGAGCAGGACGCCAGCGGCGAGGCCTGGGAGCTGGCCAAGAGCTACGCGAAGGCGATCGGTGGCCTGCGGGCCGGCGGTATCAAGACCACCTTCACCGAGGAGACCGAGACTGACCTGTTCGGCGAGCAGGTCGTCTTGTGCGGCGGCATGTCGCACTTGGTGCAGGCTGGTTTCGAGACCCTGACCGAGGCTGGCTACCAGCCGGAGATGGCCTACTTCGAGTGCCTGCACGAGCTCAAGATGATCGTCGACCTGATGATCGAGGGCGGCATCTCGAAGCAGCGCTGGTCCATCTCGGACACCGCCGAGTACGGCGACTATGTCTCGGGCCCGCGGATCATCGACGACCACGTGAAGCAGAACATGAAGGCGGTCCTGGCCGACATCCAGACCGGCAAGTTCGCCGAACGCTTCATCGATGACCAGGACGCGGGCGCGCCGGAGTTCAAGAAGCTGCGCGAGGCCGAAGCCGGTCATCCGATCGAGGCCACCGGCAAGGAGCTGCGCAAGATGTTCAGCTGGCTGAAGTCGAGCGACGACGACTACGTGGAAGGCAGTGCGGCCCGCTGACCACGGCCTGATCGTCAGACGGCGGCCCGGGGACGACGAGTCCTCGGGCCGCCGTCCTAGGATGGATTCGACCAGCAGCGGAAGGAGGCACCCGTGACCGTGTTCTTCGTGATCGGCGGTGTGGGTATCGTCCTGCTGCTGCTGGCACTGCTGGTCGGCGACGTCTTGGAGGGCGCCCTCGGATTCGACGGCATCGACTCGCTGAACGCCCTCGACTCGGACGTCTTCTCTACCGCAGGTATCGCCGGCCTGCTGGGTGGCTTCGGCTTCGGCGGTGCCCTCGGATTGGCGCTCACCGACACCATGTGGGTGGCCATCGTCGTCGGTCTGGTTGTCGGGACGCTGCTCGGCTGGATGGCTGGCAAACTCACCGGCCTGCTGCGCCGGCAGGGATCGGGCACGGCACCGCGCACCAATTCCCTGATCGGTGTCGAGGCACTGGTGATCACGGCCATCCCAGATGACGGCTATGGGCAGGTCCGGCTGCGACAGGACGGACACACCCACACGCTCAACGCCAAGGCTCCGGTGGCGCTCGACGCCGGCGCCAGAGTCTGGATCTCGGGTGTGCTTTCGGCGACCTCCGTCGAGGTCATGCCGGTGGACCTGCTGGGTGGTGGGGGAGCGAGCGCGATGCTCGATTCCTGAGCCCCGCTAGACTGGCCGGGTACCCGAGCATTGGAGCGCACTGATGTACCCCGTCGTACTCGCCATCATCGGTCTGGTGGTCCTGATCGTGCTGATCGGCCTGCTGGTCGCCAGCCGCTACAAGGTCGCCGGCCCCAACGAGGCGTTCATCGTCACCGGTCGCAAGGGCAAAGAGGTACGCAACCCGGAGACCGGCGAGGTCTCCAGTGACCTGTCGGGCCAGAAGGTGGTCATGGGCGGCGGTGTCTTCGTCATCCCGTTCATCCAGCGGCTGTTCATCATGGACCTGTCGAGCCGCCGTATCTCGGTGCAGATCCGGGGCGCGGTCTCAGGTCAGGGCATCAAACTCAACCTTGAAGGTGTTGCCTTGGTGAAGGTCGGCGGCAACGAGGACTCGATCCGGGCCGCCGCGCAGCGTTTCCTCGTCCAGCAGGAAGAGGTCGAAACCTTCACCCAGGAAACCCTCGCCGGCTCGTTGCGTTCCATCGTGGGTTCGCTGAGCGTTGAGCAGATAATCCGAGACCGGGCGGCGTTCGCCCAGCGGGTCGCGGACGAGTCAGAGGCCTCGCTGACCGGGCAGGGTTTGGTTCTCGACACCTTCCAGATCCAAGACATCACCGACGACGGCACCTACCTCAACGACTTGGGGCGTCCTGAGGCGGCCCGCATCCAGCAGACTGCTGCCGTGGCGGAGGCGGTGGCCCGGCAGGAGGCCGAGAACGCGCGTATCAACGCCCAGCAGTTGATCGCGATCCGCGAGCGGGAACTCATGCTGAAGCAGGCCGAGATCAAGGCCGAGACCGACGCCGCCAATGCGCAGGCCGCCGCGTCCGGCCCGTTGGCCCAAGCCGACCGCGACCAGGCCATTCTCGCCGAGCAGGAGAAGGTAGCGATCCGGCAGGCGGCCCTGAAGGACCGCCAGCTCGACACTGAGGTCCGCAAGCCGGCCGACGCCGCCCGCTACCGTATGGAGACCGAGGCCGAGGGCCGCAAAAACGCTGCCATCTTCCAAGCCAATGCCGAGAAGGTTGCCGCCATCGCTCGTGCCGAGGCGGACGCCGAGAAGGCTCGCCTGGTCGGTGTGGGCGAGAAGTCACGGCGCACTGCGCTGGCGGAGGCGGAGGCCATTGAGGGCGCCAAGCGCGGTGAAGCGGAGAAGTCCCGCCGTGTTGCCGAGGCCGATGCAGTCCGCGCCGAGGGCGAGGCGAAGGCCGCAGCCATCTTGGCTACCGGGCAGGCCGAGGCTGAGGCGATGAACCGCAAGGCGGACGCCTACGCCCGCTACAACGAGGCGGCCGTCATCGAGATGCTGGTCTCGGCACTGCCGAGCATCGCCGAGCAGGTCGCCGCCCCGTTGGGCTCCATCGAGAAGCTGACGGTCATCTCCACCGACGGCGCCGGACAGGTGGCCAAGCAGGTCACCAATGGCGTCGTGCAGACCGTGCAGATGCTGAAGGACACCACGGGCATCGACCTGACGAAGTTGGCCGACAAGTACGTCTCCGACGACAACCACCAGCAGAGCGGAACATCGTCCGGTCAGCCGTCGGCTTTGGTCAACCCCGAGCAGTCCTGATCATCGGCAGCACCGACCCTCGGGCAGTCCACGGCCGGGGGTCGGCCTCAGGCCTCGCCGCCGAAGGTCTGGTAGAGCCAGAAGAACAGGGCCAGCAGCAGCAAACCGGCGATCACCGCGAGGGTGATCTTGACTGCGCTCCACGGCCGACGTCCCTGCACCTCGCCGGTGATCCCGTTGATGGCAACTTGGAACGGCTGCTGTCTGTAGGTGACCGCCAGCATCCAGATCGGCAGGGCCAACTGGCAGAACCTCACCATTAGCCAGCTGATGTCACGGCTGTGGATCTGCTGCACGTTGCCGCCGATATCGGCCCTGATCGTGGAGTCGATGACTGACTCCATCCGGGGTTCGACTCGTTCCTGGAAGACCTCTGTCGCGTCTTGGTCGTAGGTTCGGCTGAGGTGCCCAGCAACGAACTGCGGTGAGTAGGTGTGCGACCAGTCCATCGGCCACGGCTCGAGCTCGGTGATCTTCTGATCGTCCAGTCCGGTGCTGGCATGACCAGTGACGTCCTCGAACTGGTTGTTCACCACACCGGCGGCCGGGTACCAGTCGGTCACGGTGCGGGTCTGCGTCCGGCCCTCGGAATCCCGGTAGGTCTCGGTCCGATAGACCCCGCGCATGCCGGTGTAGCGGGTGGTGGTGGCCGCGTCGTAGCTGAAGTACGGCAGGTAGATGCTGGTGAAGCTGCCCAGCTCGCGGTACTTCTTGAACGCGTTCGGTGCGAAACGACGACTGTTGATCCATTGTTCGATCCGCTGGCGAGCGTCTCGTTCACTGATTCGCAGTGGCAACACACCGTCGATCGGCAGTCGGGTCGGGGAGTCCTGCACGTCATTGCGCTGGATCGGCGTGTTGCAGAACGGGCAGCGCACCGCGGTCAAGGTGCCCGAGAACATGATGCGGCCCCCACAGTTCTGGCAGACGACCTCTTTGTCACCGGTGACCCGGGTCTTCGCGTTCGCCTGCAGTCTGGCCAAGTCGGCCATCGTGGACGCCAAGTCGCGCTTGGCAATCACGTCCGGATGGGCGACATCGCTTGCCACCGGCACCACGGTGCCGCAACTCAGGCACTTCAGAGCTGCCGGCTCCGGGTCGTAGGCCAGCGTGCCGCCGCAGTTGGGGCACGGGTAGGTGCGGGTCTGCTCGGTGACGTGCAGCATCGCCGGGTCTTGACGTGGCCCCGGGTCGGGGATCGGACCCGGGGCACCCGTCGGAGGCTGTTGCGACATCGGCGCCTACTCGGCCACCGGCTGGCCGGGGATTGGCGGCGGGGACGCGAACAGCATCCGCAGCGCGGGCACCTGGTTTGCGGGCATCCAGCCAGCCATTCCCGCGCTCCAGACCAAGGTGTGGGTGGTGAGCTGGCCGTTGTCGACCATGCCCCGCAGCTGACCAAGGTGGTACGGACCGGCCGCCGAACCCTGGATCTCCACGTGGAAGGTCTGGGAGTCCTGCAGAAGCGGCGGTGGGGTCTGCTGGGATTGCGGGGACTGCTGGTTCATCATCTGTTGAGCCATCGCCATGCCCATGCCGGCGCCCATCATCTCGCCCATGCCGCTACCGCCGGGATTGGTGGCCGCGGAGGTCATAGCATCGGACTGCTTCGCGCGCTGGTACTTGTCCATGTCGTTGAGTTGGTTCATCCAGCCGGCCTCCTCAACACCCTTCGCAACACCCCGGGTCATCGCCTGGGTGATCTCGTCGGGCAGCGAGGTGTTCATGGTGATCGACTGGATGAACAGGCCGAACTCGTCGTCCACCCGTGGCCGCACCATCTCGGTCAGCTTGCCCGACAATTCGGTCTGGCGTCCCTGCAGGTCGATCGCGCCCAACCCGGTTTGCATGATCATGTCGCTGAAGGCCTGGCTGATCTCGCGCCGCAGCAGTTCGGTGACCTCTTCCACGTCGACGTTGGAGTCGGTACCGATGATCTGACGCAGGAAGATGACCGGATCGGCCACCCGCACGACGCACAGGCCGTTGGCGCGCACTTGCACCATTCCGAAGTCCGGGTCGCGGACGGTGATCGGGTTCGGGGTACCCCAGCGCAGGTCGGTCACTGGGCGGGTGTTGATGAAGTAGACCTCAGAGCGGAAGGGGCTGTTGAAGCCGTACTTCCAGCCCTGGATGGTCGACATGATCGGCAGGTTCTGGGTGTTGAGGGTGTAAGTGCCCGGGCCGAAGGTGTCGGCGAGTTGACCTTGGTAGACGAAGATCGCGAGCTGACCCTCGCGGACGATCAACTGTGCTCCCTGCTTGATTTCATTCTGGTAGCGGGGGAAACGCCACGCCAGCAGCGTGCGCGAGTCTTCGAGCCATTCGATGATGTCGACGAATTCGCCACGAAGTTTGTCCATCAGGCCCATGGTGGGTGCACCTTTCGTCTGTGACTGTGTCACCAACGAGCTTAACCCGTACAAGGGTTTCGAGGTCGGGTCAGCGCTTCAGGCGCGCTAGGTTGATGCCCGTGAGTGCAGGTCGGTGGGGGATTGTGGTGCTGGCGGTGGCGCTGCTGGTCGGTTGTGGCGGCCAGGTTTCAGAACCTTCGCCACCCCTGCTATCGCCCGAGCCAAGTCCGAGCTCAATCAAGCTGGCGCCCGAGCCAGAGGCGCTGCCCGCGACACTGCCGATCCCCTCGCCGGTGCAGACGCTGCCCAACGGCATGCTCCGATCCGGGGTGGCGTCCAGCGGTGAGTACCTGACGAACGCAGTCTCGGCGGCCACGGTCTCTGGGTCGAATGACGTCCGGCGCTTCGTCGTCCAGGTTGAAACCAGCCTGCCAGAGTCGGCGGACGGGGCGGCGCTGCGGATACACGAGATCCTGGATTCTCCGCGTGGTTGGGCAGGGACGCATGGCATCGCCTTCGAGTTGGTGAACGAGGCAGACCAGGCTGACCTGGTGATCCACCTGGCTTCCCCGCAGACGGTTGATTTGGCGTGCGCGGCACTGAACACCGCAGGGTTGTGGAGTTGCCGGCTCGGGCCGGACATCTACCTGAACGTGGATCGCTGGTTCTACGCCACACCGACTTGGGCCGACCAGTCGATCGACGACTACCGCAGCTACCTGATCAACCATGAGGTCGGCCACTACATCGGGTTCGGCCACGTCGGCTGTCCGGCCGTCGGCGCCCCATCGCCGGTGATGCAGCAGCAGAGCATCGACCTGAACGGCTGCCTGCCCAACGCGTGGCCGGATGTCACCGGCGAGCGGGATGGCTGATCAGCCGGATTTCAGGCTCGGACGCGGGCCGCGATCGCGTCCCCGATCTCGGTGGTGGATCGCCGGACAGTGCCGCGCTCGGCCATGTCCGCGCTGACGGCGGCCTCGATGCGGGCGGCGTCCTTGGGGTGTCCCAGGTGGTCGAGCAGCAGCGCCATGGAGGAGATCGCAGCGGTGGGATCGGCGATGCCTTGCCCGGCGATGTCTGGCGCCGAGCCGTGCACGGGCTCGAACATGGACGGGAACTTGCGGGAGGTATTGATGTTCGCGCTCGGGGCCAGCCCGATCCCGCCGGTGATGGCGGCCGCCTCATCGGTGATGATGTCGCCGAACAGGTT
>CALMKG010000331.1 GCA_937867175.1 uncultured Propionibacterium sp.
CTCCTTCAGCAGTGCCCATGACCGCGCCCGACGAGTATTGCGGAAGATTGGGCAGAGACTACGCTGCCCAATCATCCGCAATATTCCTTCTCCGGCCAGCTCACGACTGGTTAGCCACCGCAGCACCGTCAGCAGACAGCTTCGTTGGCCGCAGCCCGCGACGCTTGAGCAACGCGACGAAGCCCAGGGCGACGACCACGCCCAGCGTGCCGAAGTAGGCGTCGGTGACGTCGCGGGTGTTGAACAGCGTCAAGAAGAGTTCATAGCTGAAGTTGCACGCGATGACGACCCCACCGAAGGCGGCACTCTCCCACAGCGATGCCCCATACAGCAGTCTGACCAGCCCAAAGACCAGCACGAGGGTGCACGAGAGGAGCAGGTTCGACGTGTGTGCGTAGAAGCCGGGCACCAGCACCTCGACATCCACGATCCGCAGCCCGGGTTGCGTCCACCCCAGGAAGGCCAATGCCGTCAATGCGAGCAGCGTGAAGTAGGCGATCATCGCCCAAGGTTTGAGGGCGTACGGCGTGCTGCGGGCTTTCATCCGGGTCCTGTCCGGCTGTCGCCCCAAGCGACGAGTGGCTCGCCAGCACCGGAGTGGGCGGGGTCTGGCGGCGACTCTAGTTCATCGGATGACCAGGCCCTGACCGCTGGTCGCCGTGCTCGGGCTGCGCTTCCAGTAACCCTTGACCACGGCGCGTTCCAGGTCGACACCGCGTGCGGTCAGCAGGGCGCGTCCCGGGGCCACCACCGACTGTTCGGCGGCGATGAAGGCGAAGCCGTCGCCGGCACGTGCCGGGATCTGCGCGAGTGCGTCCAGCAGGACGCCGACCTCGCCAGGACGCGACCCCGGCTCAGGATGCACCCAGCGCAGGTGCAGTTGCCCAGGAGTGATCAAATCCTGCTCGTCGGCCGCATCGTCGCTGACCAGCAGCAGATCGACGGGGGTCCCAGGTGCCACGGCAGCCAGATGGCGCCGGATCGCAGGCAGCGCGGTCAAATCGCCGGCCAGCAGCCACCATGCGGGTTCGCCGGTCAGCACCAGCGATCCGCGTGGCCCGCCGATGAACACCTCGTCGCCGGGTTGCGCCTGCTGGGCCCAGGTGGTGGCCACCCCTTCACCGTGCAGTACGAAGTCGATCATCAGCTGAGTGTGGCCGTCCCATTCAAACGGGGTGAACTCTCGGCTTTCCAACGCCTGGTCCGGTGATTGGGGGAGTGGCTGGCCCGGCTGCGGGAAGAAGATCCGCAGGTGGTCGTCTGCCGCCAGAGAGCTGAACCCGACCAGGTCTGGCCCTTCGAACACGACCCGGCGGTACGCCGGAGTGATCTGGTGGACGCTGTGCACCTGCACTCTGCGCAGGCGGAGTTCCAGCGGTTGGCGGGTGAGTGTGAACGTGGCGGTGCGCGCGGTGGGTAACATCACTTCATCTTAGGGCAGCCTAACCTAACGTCATCCCTGCTGCCCAAGGGCTAGCTTTGTGCGCTTCTGCCGCAATCACATCCGCATCGGAACCCTGGCGTTCAGGACTCGGGGCAGACGAAGGGGTTCGCGTGGTCAGGGGCTTCGCGGTGGGTTTGGCATGCCATGTCGATGACCTCTTCGGGCAGGTCGTCCACGACGGTTCGGGTGAAGACCGACCCGAAATCGGCGGACTCAGCAACGGAGACGAGACCGGTTCCGAAGATCTCGGCGCTGTCGGCGTCGACCAAGAGGGTGATCGGGAATTGGTCGGGATAGACCGGCGTTGCGCCCGCAAAGCCGATCGCCACACCTTGGCGTCCCAGCAACCGGACGTCAGGGTCGACGACCTCCACACCGTCGAGTTCGATCAGGTAGCCAAGCACCGCCACGCGCTGCTCGACGGGAGTCTCGGGAGCGGTGAGAATCCGCACGGCGTACTCGAATCTCTGCTCCTCGGTGCTGTCACCCTGGGACGCCTCGTGGTGCCAGAAGATGAACTCGGCAACCCCTTCAGCGTCGGTGGGCATCCTCCCGATTTGCTCCTGCCCGTACCAGGACAGTCTGGGCGGCACACAGTAGGCGCTCGTGCCCACCTGGAGCGCCTCCGGGAATGGGCCCGGACCGAAGGTGCCGACCTGCTGGGGCCCATCGTTGACAGTGCATCTTGGCTGCGAGCCATCCGGCGCGACGTATTCGACGATCGTGTTCTCGATCATCAGGCCGCTGGTCGGCGGCTCGGTCTCTGCCTGCCTGATCGGCCACCACCACTGCCAGACCGAGTCGGTCTGGACGCGCAGGTACTGTCCCGATTCGATGGCGGGATCAGACGCGGTTTCGACTGCTCTGGCCAAGATCTTGTCCGCCCATGCGGCCCGGTCACCGGCCAGAAAGACCAGTTGGTTGCGTTGACTGACCGCCGAGCCCGCTGCGATGGCCAGCACGGTGAGCCAAACGAGCACCAGCAGCAGTCGGCGTCGCCGCCAGTTCCTGGGTGGCCGGGTCACTGGCACCGACGGGTCTCGGGTCAGGATTTCGGTGATCCGCTCATCCTGCACATGCTTTGGGGTGGGGGCTACTGCCGAGGCGGGGTCGGCGGCACGCAGCAACTGCTCAACGCTCGCGTTCATGCTCTGGCCTCCTGCTCGCGGGGACGCTCGTCCGCAACGATGGGGTCCGGGATCAGCGCGTAGGGCCGGATTCCCGGATCCAGGTGAGCGGCCGCCCGTTTCCTGGCCCGGTGCAACCGGACCCGTGCCGCGCCCGGCGAACACCCCAGGACCACGGCGATATCGTCGGCGGGCAGGTCCTCCCAATAGGCCAGCCGCAGGATCTCCGCGTCACCGGCCG
>CALMKG010000332.1 GCA_937867175.1 uncultured Propionibacterium sp.
TACTGGGAGAACCCGCGGAAAGGCACGAAGGGCTGGTCGCCGGCGGTGCGGGACTCGTTCGGCAAGGGCTCGTTGTGGGATCGTCGACCGCTTCCGTTGACGAACGAGGTCCTCGAGGCGCACCTGCGGTCTGGCAATGAGTTGTTCATCGGTCTGTATCCGCTGCTGCCGGACGGAAACTGCTGGTGGCTGGCCGCCGACTTCGACGGTCCCCAGGCCATGCTGGACGCGCACGCGTACGTGAAGGCCGCCGCGTCCCTCGGTGTCCCCTGCGGGCTTGAGATCTCCCAGTCCGGCAGAGGCGCACACGTGTGGACGTTCTTCACCTCCCCAGTTCCCGCGGCGGACGCCCGGGCGATGGGGACCGCCTGCATCCACCGGGCGATGGCGTTGCGCGGATCGATGCCGCTGGCCAGCTACGACCGGTTGTTCCCGAACCAGGACACAGTCCCGACAGGCTCGTCCGGGGTCGGGAACCTGATCGCCGCACCCCTGAACGGCAACCGCCGCACCAAACGCGGCACAACCCTGTTCGTGGACCTGGCCACCTGGGAGCCGTGGCCCGACCAGTGGGAGTACCTGTCACGCCTGGACCGGATGACTCCCCGCCAAGTAGCAGCAGCCGGCCGAATGGAACGGCTCGTCGTCGGGCTCGAGGTCACCAGACTGGAAACCTCGCCCGCGACCGCCATCCACCCCAGCCCCCCGACTCGCGTCCGGGCGACGCTGGCGGCGCAGTTGACGATCCATGACGAGGACCTGACGCCCGAGTTGTCGGCAGCCCTACGACATGCGGCCACCATCCACAACCCGGCGTTCTACGAGGCCCAACGCGCCCGCCGGTCGACCTGGAACATCCCCCGCTTCATCCAGGGCTTCGACATCGCCGTCAACGGGGACCTGCTCCTCCCGCGCGGGCTACGCTACCAAGCAGCCGACCTGATCACCCAAGCAGGAAGTGACCTGGTCAGCGAGGACAACCGCAACGAAGGCAACGAACTCGACGTGTCCTTCCTCGGCGAACTCGACGAGCGGCAGGCAGCAGCCGTCGACAGGTTGCTGGCTCACGAGGACGGCGTCCTTTATGCGCCGACCGGCTCGGGCAAGACGGTGATGGCCTGCGCCATCATCGCCGAACGCTCAGTCACCACGCTCGTGCTCATCAACAAGACAGCACTTGCCTCACAGTGGCGCGAACAGGTCCGCAACCTCCTCGGCATCAAGACCGGCCAACTGGGCGGCGGACGAGCCAAGACCCGCGGACAGGTCGACATCATGCTCCTGCAATCCCTGGCCCGACACAGCCCCCAGGACATCCGGGAGCTCACCCAGGGCTACGGCCAGGTGATCGTCGACGAATGCCACCACCTCGCCGCCGGATCCTACGAGAACGTCGTAGCCCAGATCGGCGCCACCTGGTGGCTGGGCCTCACGGCGACACCCGAACGCAAGGACGGACTGGAGCAGGTCACCAACTGGCAGCTCGGCCCCATCCGGCACACCATCCGCGACACGCTCCCCCACGAAGCCAACCTCGTCACCCCGTACGACGGACCGCGTCGCGTGCTGCACATCCACTCCACCGCCTATCGCAGCCCGCACGACTTCGACCTGAGCACACCTGGAGCGATCACCCAACTGGGCGGCCTGCTCGCCAAAGACCCGGAACGCAACCGCCAGATCGCAGCCGACATAGCTGCGGCACTCGCCCAAGGCCGCAAGTGCCTCGTCCTGTCCCGCCGCCGCGACCACCTCACCGCGCTCGCCGGCCTGCTGCCCGACACGGAAGCGCTGATCATGCGCGGCGGCACCGGCGCCAAAGCACTGGCCGCCATCCGAGCCAAGATCGCCGACGCTTACCCGGGCGACCCGCTTCTTGTCATGACCACCGTCCCCTACGGCGGTGAAGGATTCGATGCACCCGCCATCGACACCGTCTTCCTCGCCGGGCCCATCTCCTACCCCGGACTGCTCATCCAAGCCGTCGGCCGCGCGTTGCGCCGGCACGAAGGCAAGACCGAAGTCGCCGTACACGACTACCTCGATGCAAGCGTCCCCGTCCTCAATGCGCAGTACTCAAGGCGCCGGTCGGCGTACCGGCAAATGGGCTTCACCGACTGACATGTATCGCCCCCGTTTCAGCTCGGAGCCGCAAACGTTCACCGGCACGATTGGGCGCACTGCACGCGGCCA
>CALMKG010000333.1 GCA_937867175.1 uncultured Propionibacterium sp.
GAACGGGCAAGCGGTTACCATCATCTGGCCAGTTGGCGCGGTCAGGTCGTAGAAGGAATGGGGTCCGGGAGAACAGAGCGCGATCCGACACGAGGCAGGAGGTGGCTCTGGAACATCAGTTGCCTCGTCTTCCTCGCCTTGGCGCTGTTCGCGTTCCGGTCAAGCCAAGCCTGGGATGCGCCTGAGGTTCCAGACCTTGCGCCACCGTTCAAACCCCCTGAGCTCGCGGCAAGTCTGCCGGGCCTTGACGATGTCTCTGGTGCCGTCGGCAGTCCTGTAGTCCTGTACTCCGAGGGACCGCCACAAGCGCAAATGTTCACCTCGAACACCGCGATGGCGAAGGACCTCCGTGCCAGTCTGATCACTGGAGCATGGGAGCGAACCTGGCTGACTCTCGATGACAGTGTGGAAGTTCAGGTCCGCATGTTCGAGGTCCGTCGGGCTGGCAGTAAGTATGGCGAGACGAGCCACTGCACCCAGGGCGACAAACTCACCCTCTCCGCAGGTGCGAGCAGTGCTCGACACGAAGGCTCAGGTAGCGGCCGCGAGTGGTACTGCGCAATTCTCTCAGAGGGTCGCACCCGCGCCTACGTGGATCTGTCTGTACGGAAGGCGCAGGCGTCGAGCGTTAATCCGGAGAAGGCGCTCGATGGCCTCCTCGATGCAATCGACGTAAACACGTCAACCGATGAACCACTCCCAGAGAACTACGTCTCGCAGCAGCGCGCAGCAATCCTTGCCGCATGGATCGTGGCGGTGCCGGTTGGTGCGCTGCTGAGCGTTCTTCCGACCCTGTTGTTCGACCGAGCATCCCTTCAGCGAGCGCTCTCTCGCTTGCGCCGCAGGAGGCTGCGACGCAACCACGTGGACGTCACTAAGGAGGTCGCCACCGCGGCCGCGAAGTCTCGCGCGATCGGGGCAGCACGACTTGCAGCCTTACTGTGGGCTGTTCGTCTCACCGAAGAACTGTGGCTCGGCGTCTTCGGTTCGCTTGCGGTCGTGGTTGGCGCCTACCTGGTGACCCTGTTCGTCGAACGGCAACTGGTCAACCGACAAGCAGGCAGAAACGTCACCAAAGCCTTCAGCGGACGTCGCGCCGCGTGGATTGCCGGTGGTGCGATCCTGACCATCCTGGTGATGGCCGGCGCTACGTGGTTGTGGGCTGCCGGAGCGGCGATGTCAGCGGGGGCCTCGGCCCCGGGCCTTCCTGACTGGCAAGTGCACCGGTCCGGCGTACTCATGCAGTTTCTCGCCGGAGCAATCCTCCTCGGCTCCTTGCTTCCACTGGCGCTCTCGAGACGGATCGCGATGCGCCGTCCGCCTGCATCGGATGACGACACGCGACCTCCGGTCCTCCTGCTTCGCTCCTTCGTTGACGACAAGCTGCGCATGCGTTCACGCCGTCTCGATCGTGCAGGCATGCTGGATCAACTCGCCCTTCGACGCTGGGAGCGATTCGAAGAGGTCGCGGCCGCCGCTCTTTCAAAGATCGGTCCGGTCATCGCAGTAGGGACGCCCGGCCAGGCGCTCCCACCCGGGCTTGGCGCTGTTCGCATCCAGTTGTCTCACGAAGAATGGCAAGACAAGGTCACCGAAATCGCGGAGCGCAGCGCGTTCCTTGCGATGACTCTGGGGCGAACCGAAAGTCTTGTCTGGGAGATGCGTCAGCTCCAGGCGCGTGGCCAGCTCGACAAGACGTTGTTTCTTGTCCCCCCGCTGCCGACATCCGAACTCGCCATGCGGATCGAAACGCTCGCCGATGTGTACGGGGTTCCTGCACAATCCCTCTGGCCGGGTGCCGGATCTGTTCCGCTGGTGATTGCGTTCCCCCGTGGCCACGAGGAGCCTGCGGTTCTCGTAGCCAGGGGCCCGGACGATCTGGGGTATGACGCCGCGATCGACCAAGCGGTGACAACGCTGCTCCGTGCAGACATATCGGCACCACTACCAATCGGGCAGGTTGCGCCGGAGGAGCCCTCCGACGTCATTCCGATGGGACTCGCAAGACCGCACAAGACCTGGAAGCGCAACCCATGGGTCTGGAGTGGAATCCTGAACGTGGGCGTGTTGAGCATCGCGATTCCGTACGTCGTCGGGGGAACCGTCGGTGTTCAGGTGGACGACGCAGCCGTAGTCCTCAACCCGGACTACTCGATCACGCAAGTGCTCGAAGGGAGTGGGGATCAGCCGTTGGTGATTCTCAACGCCATCCACGCCACGCGCGTGAACTTCGAGGACGACACCATCGAATCAGCGTGGCAGTTCGAAGCTCCGGTTGATGCCGTAGTTTTCGCTGACGACACCGTGTACTCATCGCTGCGAGATGACGGGACCGTCGAAGCTCGCGACGCCGAATCCGGCGATGTCCGTTGGACAAGGCACCTCGGCGACAGGGTGCGGGGGCTATCGGTCGCCAACGAAACTGTGTACGTCTCGCTCGCCGTCGAACAGAAAGTGCTGTCCGTTGCCGCTGACTCAGGCGAGTTGGTTCAGGATATCGAGCTGGATGGCCACCCGTGGGATGTGCTCGCGCTAGGTAGCTTCCTCTACGTCCCGCTGATCGACCGCGACGAGTTGGTGCAGCTGGACGGTAAGACGCTGAAGGAGACCGGTCGCGTTGACACCGACAGGTCGCCGTCGGAAGTGACTCAGTGGGGCGGAGCCCCGGTCGTCATCTCGCGCGCCGATCACGTCGCCGTTCGGCTCGTTCCCGGCGAGGACACACCACAGGTGGTGTGGCTATCCCGCACAAATGGCGAGGTTCTCGGCATCGGCTCGTTGCTCCTAGCCGAGGGCCACGACCGGCTCACCCTGCTTCATGTGGACGGCCGAGTCCAACGCTTCAACACGCTCGGCGGGCAAGGCGGCGGACTCGCGATCGCTGACGGCGGAGTGGTCGTGGCGGAGGACAACATGCTCCGCCTGTTTCGGACGGAGTCGTGATGCGTTTCCTCCGCCGACCACGACAGGACAGCAATGCCCTTGTGCTCGCGCTGGGCGCGGCCGGCTACTTCCCCGCCACAACTATCGGGCATCTGGCAGGAGCACTTGGGTGCCTTCGGCGCTTGACAGCGTATCGAAAGCACCTGCAGGAAGTTCGGTCCAAGTACCGCGAACCCGTGGAGATTGGTTCGGACCCCGAGCAGGCAATGCGGGCACATTCTGGCTCCATCACACCTATCCGCGTCTTCATTTCGTCCGCGTCTGAGGACCTCAAGCTAGCAGGAAATCGACTCTCCGAAGAGGTAGTCCCAGCGAGGGCCCGACCCGAGTGTCAACCAGACCAGGGACAGGCCCGCAGTTGGCGTCTTCCGGCATTGAGCCGGTATCACCTGCCAGCTCGTGCCCTACATCACGGCACAAACCCTAGGATTGAACAGTGAATGAGTCGAGTTGCCGCACAGAGAACATCCCGTCTTCGCGAAGGCAGTAGGTAGTGTCTCCCATGCAGCAGCGCGCCGAGATATTCATCAGCTTCTCCTCGACCGACCAGGCTGACGCCCAACTGATCAACGAAGTACTTGAGGAAGCCGGGTTCACGACGTTCTTCGGGCCACGCAATGTCCCCGGCGGCGGGAACTACGCCGACGGCTGCTCGATCGTGTGGGACGGCGTGCCCG